>JBFZBH010000169.1:0-4531 GCA_041308525.1 Phycisphaerae bacterium
GCCAATGCTTTCTGTATTTTATAATTCCGGTTATAAGGTCAACACCGAATTCGACGGTGACGTTTATCATATAAAATATGATTTGACTTAATTGGCGGAACGGCAATTGTGAAAACAAGAAAATCTGTATTTATTTATTCAGAGGAATTTGAAAAGTATCCGTATCCTGCGGACAATCCTTTTAACACAAGCAGACCGGGGAAGGTTTACAAGCTCATAAAATCGATGGGCCTGCTTTCAGGAGAAAATATAATTGAAGCAGCGCCGGAGCCTGCAGACAGACTGACGTTGAAGAAATTTCACACCGCCCGATATATTCACACACTCAAAGAGGCAAATGACGGGGACATCGAGCCGGCTGCTTATGCAATGGGAATAGGGACACCCGATTGCCCGGTATTCAAAGGGATGTATGAATATTCCGCACTCGCTTGCGGCGCGACACTGCTTGGAATTGACTACATACTTTCCGGTAAAGCAGATTCGGCCTTCAATCCTTCCGGCGGCCTTCACCACGCAATGCCGGATAGAGCTGCCGGTTTCTGCTATCTGAATGATAATGCACTCGGCTGCACAGTTCTTGCAGAGGCAGCAAAACGCGTTTTATATCTCGATGTGGATGTGCATCACGGCGATGGTGTCCAATATGCCTTCTTCGACAGAAAAGATGTGATGACAATATCCTTCCATCAGGATGGGCATACGTTGTTTCCAGGAACAGGCATTGAGGATGAAATCGGAACAGGTGAGGGCAAAGGCTACAGTGTGAATGTCCCTCTGCCCATTGGCACTTACGATGAGGCTTATATGATGGCATATCGTGCGATTGCAGAGCCTTTGATAGCGAAATTCAATCCCGATATATTTGTCTTAGAGCTTGGGGCGGATGCGCTTGCCGGCGACCCTTTGGCGAATCTATGCCTTACAAATAATACTTATGCAGAGGTATTAAAAAGCCTGCTCAGTTTCAATAAGCCGATTGTTATGACAGGCGGCGGCGGATATAACGTAAAAAATACTGTTAGGGCCTGGGCGCTTGCCTGGAGCATTTTATGCGGCGAGGATGATTGGGACACATCGAATATCGGGCTTGGCGGTGTGATGCTCCAGACAAATGACTGGCAGGGGGGCTTGCGGGACAGAGAACTGGTCATTCCGAAGGCCCAGCGGGATTATGTACTTCCTATTGTCGAGCAAACGATAGAAAAAGTCAAAGCAAACGTCTTTAAGTATCACGGTCTGTGAAATTCAAAACAAAAGCCCCTATATAATTGCATAGGGGCTTTCAAGAATTCTTAGCAATCTTTCTTAATCTTGTTTAGCAATCTGGCCGTCAAGCTCTCCTTTCATAGCTGCAATCTGAGCAGGCATAGCGGGTTTGGATGGTTTCATCGCAAGCGCGATAATTACCGCAGCAATGAGACAGGAAATTCCCGCTACCCAGAAGGCAAGCCGATAATTGCCAACCGAAAACATCCTTTCCACTACCTTGCCGCCGGGTTCATTTACCTTATAAGGAATCTGTTTAACAACACCCATAAGTTTTGCTGCAAGGTAAGGCCCAACCAGTCCGCCGGCACCATACGCTGTGAACATCCAGCCATAATTTACACCGAGGTGTTTGGTTCCATATAAATCCGCAGTAACTGCCGGGAATAATGCAAGATATCCTCCAAAACACAGCCCTACTGCACAAATTCCCGTTAAATACAGCGGATATATTTTCATAAAATCCAAAGTGAGCATTGCTGCTGCACAAATCATAAACATTGCGATAAGAGTTATTTTGCGGCCCAGATTATCCGATAATTTCCCCCACATAATTCTTCCGATTGAATTAAAAATTGCAAGTATTGAGACCGCCATTGCTCCTGCTGTTGTCACACTATGAAAGCTTCCTTCGGAAATAAGCTCTGTTTGCGTGTCGAATGCAAAAGACTGCCATATCGGCGAAGCCTTCATAATCACCTGCAGGCCTGCGGTACATCCGGCAAAATAAGCCAGCCACAGCAGCCAGAATTTACCGGTTGTCAGCATTTCTGTCGGTGTAAAATCCACTTTGAAAGCCGCAGGCCCTCCGGCAGACCTTGGGGGAGTCCAGCCTGCAGGCATATAGCCTGCGGGCGGATTTATCAAAAGCTGTGCCCCGATCACAACGGCGACTAAAAATATTATCCCAAGCGTAAGGAATGTGTTAAATATCTCTAATTCAGGCAATCCGAAAAGCTTGACTCCAAACAGTTCATAAGGTACGCCGGAAATAAGTCCCTTCGCCAGTGGAGCGAAAAAGAAGGCGCCTGCCCCGAACCCGGCAACTGCTAATCCTGTAATCAGACCCTTTTTATCCGGAAACCATTTGACGCAGGCTGCAATCGGACAGACATAAGCAGTTCCAATTCCGATGCCGCCCATAACAGAAAATGTGAGGATAAGCCACCAGAGGGCTGTGCCGGATTCGAAATTCCCTGCAAACTTTGCCAGAATAAGCCCCAGCCCCAGAATCAGACCGCCTGCAGTTGCGACTTTTCTCGGGCCGAGCCTGTCCTGTATCCTGCCTCCGCAGATTACAGCCAAAGCGAACACAGCAAGCACAATCTGTGCAGGTAAGGTAACCTGGGTTTCGGTCCAGGATGGGAATGCACGCTTAAGTGGCGTCTGAAAAACGCTCCATATATAAACGGCCCCGAGGCTGACCTGTATTATTAATGCTCCGACTACGACCAGCCAGCGATTCATTAACTTACCTTCGCTCATTTTAAGCTCCTTTCGATATAAAAGATACCGGACGTATGGTGTCAACATACGTCCGGTTTAAATTTCTCATAAAGAAAATTATAAGCCTCGGCCTTTTACCAAGGATTCGACTACTGACGGGTCAGCAAGGGTTGTAATATCACCGAGATTGGATATGTCTTTCTCGGCAATCTTGCGAAGGATGCGCCGCATAATTTTGCCGGACCTTGTTTTCGGAAGTGCGTGGGCGAACTGGATTACATCAGGGACAGCGATGGGGCCGATTTCCTTTCTTACGTGGAGTGCAAGCTCTTTTTTAAGCTCTTCACTTTCATGGACGCCTTCCTTGGGGGTGACAAAAGCATAAAGGCCCTGACCCTTTATCTCGTGGGGCATCGGGCAGACAGCAGCTTCTGCTACTTTCTCATGACTGACTAATGCGCTTTCGACCTCGGCTGTTCCGATGCGGTGACCGGAGACATTGACGACATCGTCTATTCTGCCCATAAGCCAAAAGTCGCCTTCCTCGTCCTTGCGGCAGCCGTCGCCTGTAAAATAAATATTTTCATACATCGTAAAGTAAGTGTCGATAAATCTCTGGTGGTCGCCCCACATAGTTCTCATCATTCCCGGCCAGGGCTTGCGAATGCAAAGCTTGCCTCCGTCGTTTACACCGCACTCAGTGCCGTCGTCGCGTAAAATAACCGGATCAACTCCGAAGAAAGGCCTTATTGCACTGCCGGGCTTTAAGGTATGTGCGCCAGGCAGGGGGGTAATTAAGATTCCGCCTGTCTCAGTCTGCCACCATGTATCGACTATCGGGCAGCGGCTGTGACCGATTTTTTCATAGTACCATATCCAGGCCTCAGGATTTATCGGCTCTCCGACCGTCCCGAGGATTCGCAGCGTATCGAGTTTGTACTTTGCAGGCCATTCTTCGCCCTGACGCATAAGGGCACGAATCGCTGTGGGGGCCGTATAAAAGATCGTTACATTAAATTTATCGCATACCTGCCAGAACCTTCCTGCGTCGGGGTAGGTCGGAACACCTTCGAACATCAGCGAGGTCGCTCCGTTGGCAAGGGGGCCATAAACTATATAGCTGTGGCCGGTGACCCAGCCGATATCTGCAGTGCACCAGTAAATATCATTTTCGTGAACATCGAAAATAAACTTGTGGCTGATTGCACAATGCAGCAAATATCCTGCGGTTGTGTGGACAACGCCCTTCGGTTTTCCTGTCGAGCCGGAGGTATAAAGAATGAACAGCGGGTCCTCTGCGTTCATATGCTCGGCTTCGCATTTTTCCGGCGCATTGACCATTTCGTCGTGATACCAGGTGTCTCTGCCGGCTTTCATATTGCAGGGTTCCTCATTGACCTTAACGACGATTGCATTTTCAATCGAAGGAGTTTTTTGTAGTGCTTCATCGGCAATGTCTTTTAGCTTTATGTGCTTTCCCGAGCGAAGAGA
This sequence comes from Phycisphaerae bacterium, assembly GCA_041308525.1. GTDB lineage: Bacteria > Planctomycetota > Phycisphaerae > Sedimentisphaerales > Anaerobacaceae > Fen-1359. The sequence continues at coordinate 4,207 of JBFZBH010000169.1, forward strand.
GACATTCGAGGTAATCAGAAGCTTGCATTCCGAATCGTTGATACGGTCCTTCAGTGAGTCTGCACTGAAACCTCCGAAGACTACCGAATGAATCGCACCGATACGTGCACAAGCCAGCATTGCGACCGGCAGCTCAGGTATCATCGGCAGATAAATTGCGACGCGGTCTCTTTTTCTGATTCCTTTTGATTTCAGGACATTTGCGAACTTGCATACCTCTTTGTATAGCTGCTCATAAGTGAATTTTCTGACCTTCGAATCTTCTTCACCCTGCCAGATAATCGCTGTCTTTTGCGCTACAGGCGTGCTCAAGTGCCTGTCGAGA
>JBFZBH010000170.1:0-4519 GCA_041308525.1 Phycisphaerae bacterium
CAATTCCAGCAACTTATGTCCCTGCCCGAAACACAATTTTTTTAAGCTTCGCCCTTGCCTGGGCGGAGGTAATCGGGGCCTTTGATATTTTTATTGCTGTCAATTCCACCGATTACAGCGGATATCCGGACTGCAGGCTGGAATTCATCAGGGCATTTGAGAAACTGGCGAACCTTGCCACCGCAGCAGCTGTCGAAGGCAAGGGTAAATTTCGAATTAATACGCCGATAATCAATATGTCAAAGGCACAGATTATTTTGACCGGCACCAAACTTGGTGTGGATTACTCTTTGACCCATAGCTGTTACGACCCCGACAAAAAGGGCAGGGCCTGCGGGTCTTGTGATTCGTGCCGGCTGCGCCTCAAAGGTTTCGCAGAAGCCGGTCTCAAAGACCCGATAAAATATCAACGCAGATAAGAACTGAACCCCGACCGTTAGGAAGGGGGAGTAAATCAATGATAATAAGTGAAATATTCTATTCTCTTCAGGGTGAAGGCTTTCTGGCTGGCGTGCCAAGTGTCTTTATTCGCTTAGCTGGCTGCCCGCTTCGGTGCAAATGGTGCGATACCAAATACGCCTGGGACCCATCTGCTGGAACAGATTATACAATTGACAGGATAATTCAGACTGTAAACCAGTGGCCGTGCAATTTTGTGGTTATTACGGGCGGCGAGCCGATGGTTAATCCAGATTTGCCGCAATTGTCAAACAAGCTCAAGAAAATGAAAAAACATGTGACCATCGAAACATCGGGCATTATATTTTCCCCCGATTTATCCTGCGATTTGATGAGTATCAGCCCGAAACTGAGCAATTCGATACCAGATGAGCCTGAATTGGCTGCGCTTCATGAAAAATCGAGACTCAATATAAATGCCTTGAAGAAGTTGATAGATACTTACCGTTACCAGCTCAAATTCGTAGTGGATTCGGAAAATGATTTGACTGAGATTAAGGATTTGCTCGAAAAAATTCCAAACGTTGATTCATCGAAGGTAATGTTAATGCCTCAGGCCTCAACAACAGAAGAACTTCTCGCTAAATCTCCTGTCGTGGCCGAGTTGTGCAAAAACACCGGCTTTGCCTTCTCAAACCGCCTCCATATCCTACTTTGGAATAACAAAAGGGGGGTATAAGTTTTTTGATTTCATTCATATCCTGCAGATTTTTAAATTAACAATTGATAAATCCTAATTGACAATCAATACAAAATAATAAATAATGAATCAAAAATGATAAATGTTTCGCCCGGGTGGCGGAACTGGCAGACGCGCCAGCTTGAGGGGCTGGTGGGAGTTTCTCCCATGCAGGTTCAATTCCTGTCCCGGGCAATTAATTTTCAATCGATTATTTACCTTGTTTCGTTACTGCAAGAATTTTCGGAAGTGTCGTTAGATGTCCCCGCAAATATAAAACAAAAAATAAGAAATAAAAAATTCTCAGGTCAGGCCCAAGTTTTCGGCTTCATCATACAGGCCGTAGCGTTTCATTTTCTTAAATAAGGTCGTGCGGTTGATTTGAAGTGCCTTTGCGGTTGCGTTCCTGTTCCAGTGATTGGCCTCCAGAGCCCTGCGAATAATATTTTTCTCCGGTTCGGAAATTGCATCTTTGAGCTTTATCGGTTTATAAATTTCCTCGCGGTGGTTTAGAATCGGCAGGGGGATATCTTCTCTGCCGATGTATTTGTTCTTGCTTAAAAGCACCGCCTGCTCAATTACGTTTTCCAGCTCACGGACATTTCCCGGCCAGCTGTACCGCTCCAGAAGTTCCATTGCCTCGTCGTCGATTCCCAGTTTCAATTTATTGTGCTGCTGGCAGTAAATTCTCAAAAAGTGTTTCCCCAGAAGCCCAACATCTCCAACCCTTTCTTTCAAAGGCGGAAGGTCAATTGTTACAACATTGATTCGATAATATAAATCTTCCCTGAAGCGGCCCTGGCGGACCTCATCTGAAAGATTTCTGTTTGAAGCTGTGATAATTCTCGTATCGACCGTTTCTGTCCTGTTGCTGCCGACTGGCTCGAATTGCCTTTCCTGCAAAACACGCAATAGTTTCACCTGAAGCGCCGGCGATGCATTCGAGACCTCATCGAGAAAAATTGTGCCGCCGTCCGCAGCCAGAAATTTTCCTTTTTTATTGTTTATTGCGCCTGTAAATGAACCCTTGATATGACCGAAAAGCTCGCTTTCAAGCAGTGTCTCCGGCATGGCGCCGCAGCTTACTTCCACGAACGGTTTATTTTTCCTGCTTGAGCGGTGATGTATTGCCCTCGCCAGCATGCTTTTGCCCGTGCCGGATGGCCCTGTCATCAATATCGTTGTCTTGCTGTCGGCAATTGCTTCAACCAGCTCGAAAATCTTTGCCATTTTATAGTTGTGGCTGATGATATTTTCGAGGCTGTATTTTTTCTCAAGCTGAAGCCGCAGGCTCTCATTTTCGCTCATCAGCGACTGCTGCTTAATCGCCCGCTCGACCGCCAGCCGCAATTCATCATCTACAATCGGTTTTGTAAGATAATCGAACGCGCCTTTCTTTATCGCCTGAACAGCATTCTCTATTGTTCCGTGGGCGGTTATTATCAGGCAGACAGTTTGGGGATAATCTTCAATGACTGAATCCAGCAGCTCGAACCCTTCGCCATCAGGAAGGTTCGCTTCGGTTATAACAAGACAATACCTGGTTTTTTGTAGCTCCGCTATTGCATCTTTAATTGAACGTGCTGTTCGGGTTTGAAATCCTTCATGCGACAGAAGTTTGGATATCGAATCCTGAATAATTCTGTCATCATCGACGATAAGAATTTTTCTTTCCATACGCCAGCAAAAACTAAATTGAAAATGCTATACACCATCCTCCTTTTCAGGGCACTACTTGTTTGGACGGTTATTCGTATTTGGAATTTTATACTCAGTGTTGATATTGTCAAACATAATGTTGAAAAAAAGCAACATTTTTTTGCAATAAGGCTTTTTTAGCTGGAAATGAATACCCCGCTGAAAACTTCAACAGCAGGGCCTGTCATAAAAACACAATTGTCCTGCTGGCTCCAGTTGAGTTTCAACTCTCCACCGGGCAGATGTGCTGTTACAATCCGCTCACAGCGGTTTGTCAGGACGGCAGCAACACAGCAGGCACAGGCGCCTGTCCCGCAGGCCTGTGTGATTCCGCTGCCTCTTTCCCAGGTCCGCATCGTGAATTCATTATGGCCATCTATCCGGACGAAGTGAACATTAGTGCGGTTTGGAAAAATAGGGTGGTTTTCAATCGCTGGTCCCAGTTTTTCAAGCTCGATACCGTTGACATCGTCACAGAAGAATACTGAGTGAGGATTACCCATCGATACGCAGGTCATTAGCAACTCTTGCCCGAAAATTGTTAATGGTTGATTAATGACTTTTTCGCTTATCAGGTTTACAGGAATATCTTTTGGCGAAAGTATCGGCTGGCCCATATTGACACAAACTTGCCGGACCTTATTTTTTCTGTCAGTTCTTAGTCCGACAGTAAGCACACCTCTTCCTGTTTCAATTTTTAGCGAATATGGGAATGGCTTTTCTTGCGGCACGATAAATTTTTCGCCTGCTCTGGCGAGTTTATGTTCGTATGCATATTTTGCTACGCAGCGGATTCCGTTGCCGCACATCTCTGCTTCGGAACCGTCAGCATTGAATATTCGCATTCGCACATCTGCTTTTTTCGATGGACAAATCAGAATAAGACCATCTGAGCCGATGCCTGTGTGCCGGTTGCTTATAATTTTTGACAGACTGGCAGGTTTTGCGACCTTCTCTTTGAAGCAATCGACAAATACATAGTCATTGCCTGTGCCGTGCATCTTTGTAAATTTCATTTTATTTCCCTTACTTTCCTTTTAGTATAGAGAAATATCGACTTGCCGTCAAAGCAAAATATAAAAGCAGCAGGGGGAGTAAAGAGCTGGTTTTGTATCCTCAGCTTTGTAATTATCAGGCTGAAATGTCTTTCTTTCGGTTATTCATCTGTGCCTTTAATCTGGCAAGTATCGATGAATGCATCTGGGAAACTCTCGACTCGGACAAATCCAGCGTCAGGCCGATTTCCTTCATTGTCATCTCTTCATAATAATAGAGAGTTATAATCAGCCGTTCTGCTCGTGTAAGGCCCTTGGTCAGAAGGTTCTTTAAATCCCGTTTCTGTGCCCCGACCAGCGGGTCCTGGCTTCTTTCATCTTTAATCACATCTATTTCACGGACATCTTTTTCACTGTCCTCATTATTGTATTGAGAATCCAGTGACACAAGGCTGATTGAATTTGCATCTCGTTCAATACGCTCGAACTCTTCCATACCGAGGTCTAATTTTTCTGCAACTTCCTCTTTTAACGGCTTTCTTCCAAGATGTGCCTCAAGCGACTGCGTCGCCTTCGTAAGCTGGCTTGTGCGTGCCCTTACCAGCCGCGGCACCCAGTCCATACTCCGCAGCTCGTCCAGAATCGAACCCCTTATTCGTGATGAGCAGTAGGTCTCGAACTTAACTCC
>JBFZBH010000171.1:0-4910 GCA_041308525.1 Phycisphaerae bacterium
AATTGCGGCGATCAACAGCAAACCCCGTACCAGCCGGCCTATACTTCTTTTTTATTAAAATAACACTTATTCACGCTTTTTGACCCCAAAAACAGGCTTTCTCAGTGACATAATTTTTTCATAAAACCGCTTAAAGCACTTGACAGCCATCGGGGCGCTCTATAAAATTCACTCCATCTCTGCGGTCGTTAAGTCCAATTGATTTCGGACTATTACAGTAACAGAAGAAGGAAAGATGGAAAAGAAGCGGAATTATTTCTTTGTTATATCTGGCTCCAGTTTTCTCCAGGGCTTTTCCTGGCTGATAATACGTCAACAGGAACCTTAAAAAATCCAAAATCGGCGTCGTCTATATATGTATATTTATTTGAAGAAATTCAAACCTTATAAGCAGTCAACTGAGAATGGCTCGAATATGAGAGGAGGTGAATCTGACCAAGCATACCCGTCGTCTTAACTGAAATTAATGTTTAATATTTTTACACACTAACTTTTTAAGGAGAGGCTTATGTTTCAAAAAATCATTTCATTTACAGCATTTGTATTGATGCTCGCATCTATTGCTTTCTCTGGTATAGTGCCACCGACTATCTCGGAACAAATCCGCCGTCGGTGGAGGATGTTTCAGGCAGAAGGGCCGTCCGCTTCTACAACACCGGAGCAGCCGACCCCGCAGCCGACCATATGGTTTCAAGCTTTAACGCCCCGGCTTCGGTCACCGGCAGCAGCGACTGGTCAATCGCAACCTGGGTACACAATCCCGCATTAGGCACTTACGAATTCACGGTTGACTGGACAGACCGCGGGACATCCGATGCAACCAACCAGTATATCAGGGTTGGCTACGGCAGCAGCACTGCTGGAGGCGCAGTCGACAGATACGGCACCGACCTGTTTTTCTCGGTTGTCCCCTCTGCAGGCGTCTGGCACCACATCGTGTACACCTTTGCAGGTGGTACAACAGGCATCAGGCTGAAAGTTTACGTTGACGGCCTTCCGGACAATTCTGTTGACCCTGGAACTTTCAATGTTCAGCCGAATCAGCCTTTTAAAATCGGCGGCGCATACTGGACTGGAAATTACAATCCCGAGCACCTGCACAATCCATTTTCAGGTTCGCTCGCAAGAGTCCAGGTTTATGACTATGAATTAAGCCCCGCTGAAATCGCAATCCTCGCTGCAGGTGGCAGTCCCAAGGCTTATAATCCCGACCCGGTCAACGCAGAAACAGGTGTCGATATCAACGGCAATCTGACCTGGTCGCCGGGAATGTATGCTGTTTCGCATGATGTTTACCTGGGCCTGAGCTTCGATGCTGTCAACAATGCTACGACTGCTTCGCCGGAATTCAAGGGCAACCAGGAACCAAACGTTTACGACCCGCCAACTTTGAATGTCGATACCACTTATTACTGGAGAATTGATGAGGTCAACACCTCACATCCTGAAAGCCCCTGGAAAGGTTCGGTCTGGTCTTTCACTACCGGAAACCCGATGAGGGCAACAAATCCAAGCCCTGAAGATACAGCTGCAGGAGTTGACCCGAATGCCGACATTAGTTGGACTGCAGGATATTTAGCAGTTTCGCATGATGTTTATTTCGGCACTGATTCTTCTGCTGTGACGAATGCCACTCACGCCTCACCGGAATTCAAAGGCAACCAGGCACAGACAAGTTATGACCCAGGTCCTATGAGTCTCGGACTGACTTACTACTGGCGAATTGACGAGGTCAACTCAACCTATCCGAACAGTCCCTGCAAGGGCTTTACCTGGTCCTTTAGTGTCGCATCGACATTTGGGTACGGTGATAATGTCGATGTAACGTTCTTTGTAACGACGGACCTCCATTACGGCGTCGGCACAGACGAGGCGATTCCAGCCAATCAAACCACCATAAATCTGATGAACACGCTTCCGGGCACAGGTTATCCTGCTTCGATAGGAGGCACTGTAGATACTCCTCGCGCAGTCATTTCGACAGGCGACATCACTGAAGCTGCTTTAGCCGAGGAGTGGAACTGGCTTATTGCTGATTATGGTGTTAATGGAGAAGGCCTGCTCAATTATCCTTCTTATGAGGGATGGGGCAACCACGATGACTCTACAGTAGTGCGAAACGGCGTTTATGCAAGAAATCTCGTCAGGCCGGGCCTTACCAGTGTATCTACAAACGGCTACCATTATTCCTGGGACTGGGACGGTGTTCACTTCGTGCATCTGAATATCTATCCCGGTACCGGCGAAGGTGACCCCGCAAGCTGGGGCAACCCAAAAGACAGCCTTCCCTTCCTCCAGCAGGACCTCGCCGCAAGCATTGGCACAAGCGGACGACCCATCGTCATCTTTATGCACTTCGCCTTTGATGGCTGGGGCCTTGCCAACTGGCAGCTTTGGGAGCAGGATGCCTTTTATGATGCAATAGTCGGCTACAACGTCATCGCCCTCATCGGCGGTCACGGCCATGCTGCTCTTAGCGGTGTCTGGAGAGGTTTCGATTATTACGAAATTCAGGCCTCTCAGCCGGTCCAGGATGGAAAGGGCTTTGGCGTAATAAAGCTCACAAATAACAAGCTTGCTATTGCAATGCGTAATAACACCGGAAGCTGGGGAAGCGTCTTCGAAAAACCACTTGGTTTGCCGACACCGGACCCGCTCGCTGATGTAATCAAAGGTCCGTATCTTATTTATCCGGGCAACAACACACAAATGACCGTTCTCTGGCAGGTCGATGAAACCATTACCTGCAAACTCGAATGGGGCAGAACCATGCTTTATTCAGATGGCAGCACATTGACCACCGAGTTCGGTTCGGACCATCAGCATAAATATAACATTACAGGTCTGGTCCCTGGTGAAAAGTATTTCTATCGGGTTACAGAGATTGGACGCGGCGGTTTCGAAACAGGCACATTTTATGCAGCTCCGGCTTCCAGCGCCACCTCCGTCAAGTTTATCGCTTACGGTGATACACGCAGCCAGCCCGCTGTTCACAATACTGTCAATGCTGCGATGGTGGACCTCTATGAATCAGACCCGACTTATCAAACTATTGCACTCTTCTCAGGCGACTGGGCAAGCGCTGATACCGAGACCGCCTGGGCAACAGAATTCTTCCCCGCTGCCCAGACAGGCTGCGTCGAGTTCAGAAAGAATGTCCCGATGCAGGGCTGCTGGGGTAACCACGAAGGCGGCGGTATCTGCTTCGAAAAGTACTATCCGTATCCTTATGTAGCTCCTGAATACTGGTCGTTCGATTACGGCCCGGTGCATGTTGCCGTCATCGACCAGAGCATCAGCTATGCTACAGGTTCTGCTCAGCATAACTGGCTGATAAATGACCTCTCGACTTCTTCCAAGACCTGGAAGTTTATCGTTCTTCATCAACCAGGCTATACGGCGGCAGGAGGGCATGATGATGATACCAATGTCCAGAATTACATCCAGCCGTTGTGCGTGCAGTATGGTGTGCAGATTGTATTCGGCGGACATAATCACTACTACGCCAGAGAGACAGTAAACACAATCAAGCACATTACAACAGGCGGCGGTGGCGCACCTCTTTATACGCCAAATCCAAGCCTGACCGAAGTTTGCTCAAGCTCGTACCACTTCTGCAAGGTTGCTATCAACGGAACGGATCTCGAATTCACAGCAATCAAGCCTGACGGAACAGTTATTGACTCCTTCACGCTCAGCGAGAGTGCGGACACCAATCCGCCGACGCCTAACCCTGCGACCTTCGCGACAGCACCGACGGCGCAAAGCCAGACAGCAATTACAATGACTGCAACAACAGGCTCTGATGCCTCGCCTCCTGTCCAGTATTACTTCGATGAGACAAGCGGAAATCCGGGCGGAACAGATTCCGGCTGGCAGACAAGCACAACCTATGTTGATTCCGGTCTTAACCCAAACACGCAGTACACCTACACGGTCCAGATGCGTGATGCACTGCTCAACACTGGAACTGCTTCGGCACCTGCAAGCGCAACAACGCTGGCAGATACAAATCCGCCGACGCCTAATCCAGCAACCTGGGCAACAGTGCCTTATGCAGTCAGCAGTTCGGAAATCTCAATGACCGCAACAACAGGAACCGATGACTTCAGCCCGCCGGTTCAATATTACTTCGATGAAACTACCGGCAACCCGGGCGGTACAGATTCCGGCTGGATTTCAAGCCCGACTTACAATGATACGGGATTGAACCCGAATACTCAGTACACTTATCGTGTCCAGATGCGCGATGCGCTCCTGAACACAGGAAGCTGGTCAACATCTCAAAGCGCAACGACCCTGGCGGCTATGCCGACCTTTGTCACAGCCGGAGCTGTTGCCTCAGGAACAAAGACAATAACACCGGCACTTCCTTCAGGCATTGCATCAGGCGACATATTGCTGCTGTTTATTGAGACAGCCAACCAAGCCATATCAATTACCAATCAAAACGGCGGAACCTGGACCGAAGTCACAGGCTCACCGCAGGGAACCGGAACAGCCGCTGGTGCCAGCGCAACCAGACTTACGGTATTCTGGTCCAGATATAACGGCACTCAGGGCGCTCCAACTGTATCTGACTCAGGTGACCATCAGATTGGCAGGATTGTAGCCATTCGCGGCGCTGTTGCCACAGGCAACCCATGGGACGTTACCGCAGGCGGTGTCGAAGCTACAGCGGACACAAGCGGTTCTATACCGGGCGCGACCACAACGGTTAACAATACCTTAGTTGTGGCTGCGATTTCAACAAGCCTGCCTGATGCTACCGGCACAGCAAACTTCTCAAGCTGGGCGAATGCCGACCTGACAAGTGTTACCGAGCGAACAGATAATACAAGCAGTGCAGGCAACGGTGGCGGTATCGGCGTTGTTACAGGCATTAAGGCAACAGCAGGTGCTTACGGCAA
>JBFZBH010000172.1:0-4506 GCA_041308525.1 Phycisphaerae bacterium
TAGAAATTTATTCCTTCTATCTATGTTATTTATCTTTGCAAGTTTCAAAAGACCGTATAAATGGTCAAGCAGAGAATGCACTCCGATGTCGCTGCAAAGTCCCATTAAATGAATCTTGCCGTTGTGCTTCTTTACAAATTCAATAAGTTTTAGAAATTGCGGATTTTCGAAAAAGTCGCCTTCCCTGATCGATTTGCTGAGCCTGACTGATTCCTGCAGTACCGGTCTTCCTGCTCCCATATTCTGATGGCCTACTTCGCTGTTGCCCATCGTGCCATCTGGCAGGCCCACCCACTCTCCGAAGGTATGGATAAGACCATTTGTATATTCCGCCATAAGCATCTTGTCCGTCGGCACATTCGCACACTTAACTGCGTTAAATTTATCCTCACTCGGATTCGGATTATACCCCCAGCCGTCTCTGATTATTAAAACAAACGGTTTTCTTTCCAAAACAATCGCTTTCTTTGCCATAAGTGCTTAATCCTAAAGAGCTTACGTTTCTAAATATGTATTATCTTTCTGATAAACTTTGCCTATATTAAAGCCGATATAATATACTGTTTAATTTTGCTCTGTCAAATACTTACATAAAATATTGAAAAATAAGGTACTTATGACGTTGAAATTTCTTGACAGTTTTCTTTGCCGGATTATAACGTCTCGAAGTTGTATATTAAAAGAAGCTAAAATGAGGCGAGAGCAGGGATTTTTATTGGAAAGGAATGCGCTAATGCCCCATATAACTAAACTTATTTCTGCGGTGGTATGTTTAGGCCTTATATTCTCGGCGGGTTGCACGCAGCCAAATAATGCTCGTGACCTTTACATTCAAGCCGTTATGCATGCCGAGCTTGACCAGAATGAAGAAGCAATAGCAAAGCTTAATACTGCTGTGCAGCAGAATAAAAAATATTCGCTTGCATATTCGCTGCTTGGGGATATTTATCAGGAGCTTAAGGATTACGATAAGAGCGCGTCTGCCTATGAGAAGGCAACTCGCCTGTTCCCGTGGTCCTTCGATGATTATTACAATCTCGGCAGGGTGTATCAGATTATGGAAAAGTATGCCCGTGCCGTTCAGGCCTACAGCAGGGCGTGTGAGCTTAATCCCAACAGCCTTCAGGCAGCTCTTAATAACGCCCAGTGCTATTATCTCATAGAAGATTACGATAACGCCCTCAAGTATGGTCAGCGGGCAGAACAACTCGACCCGAATGTTCCTTCGATTCATAAAATGCTCGGCGACGTTTATGGGTTAAAGAAAGATTATGAGCAGGCTATTCGCTATTACAAGCGCGCACTTGAAAAGGACACCGGCAATATTGACCTTATGAAAGCTCTTGCGATGTCGTATATCAAGGCTGAGAAGATTGAGCCGGCAAGGGAGATTCTCCTTGCTGTCGTAAAGATGGACCCGCAAAGCCCGACGGCTTACAGGTATCTTGGATACGCATATCTGAAACTCAACGAGGTTGACGAAGCAATAGATGCCTATGCAAAGGCAATCCAGGTCGATGAGAATGATTGGGATGCCCGCAGAGGCATTGGTGTTGCTTATATCATGAAGGGCAGAAAAGACGATGGGACGGTCGATGACGCATATAAAGCGAAGGCGATTGAGCAGTGGAACTTATCGCTTAAAATTAATCGCGACCAGCCCAATACTGACAGGCTCCAGAAACTTATTAGAGAGTATTCGACCACAGGTCTGTAGTATTTTTCAATAATCACAGGCAATTCTTTTTCTGATACCGCAGGAATTGTTTATCTGGTTTTTGATTAATCTGCTTTTTGCCTCTTTCATTCCGCGGCTTTTTCTGGTATCTTTCCATTGATGATTGTTCGTGATTTAAAAGTACATATTACTTTCTGGTCATTGGCTGCTGCGGGTTTGTTTGCAGACCTGTGGACCAAAAAAGCTGTATTTAATTTTCTCGATACTCAGCCGGATTACACCTTCCCTGTTATCAAAGGATTTTTGAGTTTAGTCAAAGCTCTTAATGACGGCGCTGCTTTCGGGATTGCACAGGGCCGCCGCAATGTCCTGACTGGGATTTCAATCATTGCTTTTTTTATCATTGTTGGGATTTATCTTTTTTCTCCCAAAAAAAGAATGTTGTTTTATGCGGCACTGTCCTTCTTTACCGCGGGCATCTGCGGGAATCTTTATGACAGGATTTTCAACGATGGATTGGTTCGGGATTTTATAGATATTGTTTACTGGCCCGGCCGCCACTGGCCCGCTTTTAATGTTGCAGATAGCCTGCTCTGTATCGCTGTCGCACTTATTCTTTGGTGCTCATTTACTGAGAAGCCTTCTCAAACACCTGGTCCTCAACATAAATAGGTGTCTTTGAAGCTACTCCGAGCGCTATTGCATCAGATGGCCTCGAATCAATCTGAATGATTTTCCCGTTAACGCTCAGGTATATTGTTGCGTAGAAGGTATGATGCCGCAGATCAGTTATTACTATTTTGACTATTTTTGCTCCCAGGCTTTTTATAATAGTGTCAAGCAGCTCATGAGTCATCGGCCTCGGCGGCAAAATGCCTTTCAGGCGCCTGTCTATCGCAAAAATTTCTGCTATGCCGATGACGATAGGCAGACTCCTGTCTCCCTCAAGCTCCTTTAGAACGATTATCTGCTGGTCGCTTGTCTCGTTTATAATTATTCGTGATAGCTCTGAAAGTATTTCCATTTATGCCACCGATTATATTATACCTTATTTTTCCAGTTCTTGTATGTGTTTTTTTATTTTTTCAAGCTGCTCAGTCAGTTCAGTAAGTCTCTCCCTTGCCTGATTTACCACCTCTGGCTTTGCCTTGCTCACAAAATTTACATTGGACAGCTTGGCCTCTATGGATTTCTTGGCATTCTCCACCTCGTCTTTTTGTTTGTTGAGCCTGGTTTTCTCTGCTTCGATATCGAGAGTGTAATGAACATAAATTGCCATAACATCCGAGATGGCAGCAATAGCATTTTCCGGCTTAACAATTCCAATACCTGCCTTAAAATCTTTTACACCGGCCAATTGCTCTATGAGCGGGGCGTTTCTATTCAGTATCTCAGATGTTTCCTCAATTGCTTTTACAGTTACTGTAAGCAGTTCCTTAGGTTGAATATTTTGTCCGCTTCTAATGTCTCTTATCGTGCCGACAGCCATTTGTACGAGTTCAATTTCCTTTTCTGCGGTTTCATCCGTTAGAAAATCGATTCTTTGCGGCCATTCTGCAATAACGAGTGCCTCAGATTTTTTTGCATCCGATATTCCCAGCAATTGCCGGACCGGGGCGATTTCGTTGAGTTTCTGGAAAATGCCTTCTGTTATAAACGGCACAAACGGATGCATCAGTCGTAAAATCTGGTCGAGTGTGAAAGCAAGGACATTCTGGGCAATCGGTTTTTGTTTCTCATCACGCATCCTGGGCTTTATCCATTCGAGGTACCAGTCGCAGAAATCATTCCAGAAAAATTTATAAAGCATGTTTACAGGCTCGCTGAACTGATATTTTTCAATTGATTCGGTCGTCTGGGCAATTGTTTTTGCCAGCCGCGACAAAATCCATCGGTCAGAAACCATCAATTTATTTTTATCGAACTTTGCCGGTTCTGTCCCTTCCAGATTCATTAGTGCAAAACGCGATGCATTCCACAGTTTGTTGCAGAAGTTCCTTCCCAAATCGAATTTCGGCGAAGTATTAGCCTGCCTTCCATCCGGCAGCGTCATAGATACAACTGGCATTCTGATGTCCTGTGTCTCAGTTGCCATACTTGCCAGTGTAAAACGCATTGCATCCGCTCCGTGGCTGTCTATAACTACTAATGGGTCAATTCCGTTGCCGAGACTTTTGGACATCTTGCGTCCTTCGCCATCCAGTATCATCGCGTGAATATATACATCGCTGAACGGAATATTTCCTGCGCAGTATTGTCCCATCATCACCATTCGAGAGACCCAGAGCGTAATTATTTCCCTCGCAGTGCAGAGTAAATTCGTCGGATAAAATTCCTTTACCTCCGCTGTCTCTTGCGGCCAGCCCATCGTGCTGAACGGCCACAGCGCCGAGCTAAACCATGTATCCAAAACATCAACGTCTCTTTTAAAACGGAACTTCTCGAATTCAAATTCTTTCAAAGTCTTGTCTTCGAGAGGGCAAATATAGATGTCATATTCTCCTTCAGTTCGTTTAGTCACCGGCATAAGTGGGTTTGCTTTAGGATTAACTTCCCTTCCGTTCTCTATATTGACAAGGCGCACAATAATAGAATCTTTTTTCCAGTTGCCCCCAACATAATCATCCCATCCCCATTCAAGTAACTCATCCGTCCAATTTTGCTCAGTAAGAGTTACTCTTTTGTGCCATATTGGTATTTGATGACCCCACCAGAGTTGTCTGCTTATAGGCCAGTCGCGAAGATTCTCAAGCCAGTTTTTATATGTGTTGGCATATCTTTCAGGTGTAAATTTCAATCTGCTGTCAAGAAGCGGCTTTAGCGCAAGT
>JBFZBH010000173.1:0-4505 GCA_041308525.1 Phycisphaerae bacterium
CTAATCTTTTTTCTTTTAATATAAAATTTTTTTGACTAAACATGTGGTCTATAATAATTATGTCGGCTTTTTTACCTGTAAGGTTCATCGGGAAACCTAAGACAAGGTCTCTTGTTGCGGGGACAAGGTCATTGTTGTCTATGAAGGCGGCGACGATGTTCCTGTCTTCGGTTCGGGCGTCTTCTCTCTGGATTCCGACAGGACCATTCATATTGAACTGGACTGTATGCTTGTCTTGCGACAAATTTTCGACAGTCAGATTGCAGTCTGCAAGGAAACTTCCCTTAGTGACGGAGTATGTCTTAACAAGTTTGAGTATTGCAGTGCCATCGGGGCCGGTGATGAAGGCTTCCATAGAAACAGATTGTGTTTTATCGTCTTCAACAAGACCGAGGTTTTTCCAGGACACCCGGTTCAGTGCGAGTGAGGCATCAGGATTGATGAGGTTCAATTCTGTATTTGCCAAAGTCATAACCTGGCCTTCTTCGCTTGTTATGACCGGCTTGATGAGGACAAGGGGCTGAGGATTTTTATAATGGCGGTCGTTAAAGCCTTTTTTTCCGACCGAGCTGAAGGTCACCTTTCGCACAGCGGCACCGACGGAGCGGATTTCGAGCTGAAACTTGTAGCCTGTGTCCGGGTCTTCTTTGCAGGGGTCGGCAGCGCCGAGAAAAACGACGGACGGCTCTGCTCCGATGACATTGAAGTTTCGAGAAGCTGGTTTATTTGAGTCGGCCCTGCCGGCCGTGAGGGCGGCACCCTGCTGAGCGGGTGTATCTGAAACATTCTGCTGAGAATCGGCTGGTTTTTCGGAATCGTCCTGAGGGGCGGATAGATTGCGTGCAACAAGAGCGCCGCACAAAAGAAGGAAAACAGCCAGTGAAACAGCCAAGAGTACCTTGTATGTCTTTTTTTCTGCCATTATAATTCAATCCCTTATATTTTACTGCGGAACTCTAATTAGAAAAGAATGCCTTGTCGAAGAAAAGCTCTTTGAAGCGTTTGTCTTTTTCAAAAAGCTGCTTATCTTTCGGGAAGGCGTAAAGCTCGAAGCCATAAGTTTTTTTCTCCTTCGGATTAAGCACGATGGGTGCGGTCCTGAGCCTGACGCCTATTGTTTCATCGCCGCTTTCGGGTTTGGCGTCGGGATTATAGTATCCTGCAAGTCTGTATGCAATCCAGCGGCAGAAAGCATCGCTTCCTTCGGGCAGCGGCACAATCACAGATGCAAAGCTTTTATTAACAATTCCCGACCATAAGAAGGTGTCATTGCCGGAATTGATGAGGCTGTCATTGAAGGTTTTGATTTTACTCAGCTTGTCCATATCGAGAAAGACGGGTTTAATATTTTTCTGTGAGTCGATGAAGGCAGAGATAACTTTTCTCTCATCAATCATTCCTAGTCTGGTGATGCCGATCGGGCCGTTTAAGATGAAGAAGAAAAGCTGCTTATTGTCCGAGACGTTTTCGATTGTTAAACGGCAATCAACGAGATAGCTTTTTACGGAGATGCTGAAAGTTTTGACAAGCCTGAGGGCTGGAAAGCCCTCATAAATAATCTGCGAACCGAAGGAGATTGACTGCTTTTTGGCATCTGATTTGTCGATGCCGATTTGCATCCAGGATAGCTGGTCGAGGGCAAGCTGTGTTTTCTGCGGCATTATAAGAAGGAATGTATTTGCCAGTGTCATCACATTGATATCTTCTGTTCCCTTTACCGGTTTGAGCACATCGATCGGCTTAGTATTTTTTGCATTCGGGTCGCTGGAAATTTTTATAGCGCCTGAACAGATTGTAAGTTTCTCTATTGCTGCGCCGTAAGAATTGAATTTAAGCTGGAAGAGAAATCCATTGGGGTCTTCTTTGTTGGGGTCGGGGGCGCCGAGATAAAATACATTCGGTTCATCTCCGACAGCCCAGAAGGGGATTTTTTCTTCTCCCGGTTTAAGGCCTTCGGATTTGTTGGGGTCGCCTACGGTTTTAACGGTAAAGGACTGCAAAGGGATAAACGGCTGGCTGGTATTGCCGGAGCCTGGGGTGAAAAGACCATAGGTCAGGAAAGCGATGCATAGGGAAAAGAGGATAGTTAATGCCGGAGCCGCTGAAAATTTATATTCAAATTTCTTTTTCATTTTATTTTTCGAACCTTTCGGAACTTACCTCTGAATTCGGCAAGGCGGTTATCTGCCTTCTCTGAGACGCTCTGCGTGGAAGACATCGAGCTGCTCGGTCGCTTTAATTTTTTTGACGGTCGTTTCCAAATCGTAATTTACTCGCACAAAGTGCAGTTCGTTATCATCGACGAAGGCATAGCTAGCGCGGGGGTCTCTATCCCTTGGCTGGCCGACGGAGCCGATATTGATAATTGCCTTTTCCTTCGAGACAATCGGATAGACGCCGCCAAGCTCATCGGGCATATAAAAATCAGGCTCTTCGAGGAAAACGCCGGGGACGTGAGTGTGTCCGACGAAACAAATATGGCTGACACGGTCGAACAGGACCCGCACCTTCGCCGGATTGGTATAAACATCATCGGGGAAGATATATTCGTTGATGGGCCTTCTCGGCGAGGCGTGGAGAAAATCAATGGAGACGGCATAGCCGCCGAGCTTGACTTTGATATTTCGTCGCATAGGAAGCTCGCCGAGGAATGTCCACCAGCGATGCTTTTGTTTTTCGACTCCTTTTGTTTCCAGAATTTCCCTCGTCCAGAAGCTTGCCTGCTCGGCAGCGAAATTGAAATTTGTAGGCTCATAAAAGACGGCGTAGTCGTGGTTGCCGAGCATGCACCATTCAGTCCTGCTTATGACAAGGTCGAGGCACTCGGCGGGGTCCGGGCCGTAGCCGACGACGTCGCCGAGGCAGTAAATGGTGGTAATGCCCCTTCTTTCGATATCAGCCAAAACAGCCGTGAGGGCCTCGAGATTCGAATGTATATCACTAATAATCGCAAACAGCATACTTTATTCTCAAAAAACAGTTCAGGTTATCTATTCAGCAAGATATATTTAATATCAGAAAACAGGCCAAAATACCAGAAGATTTATCGGATATAAAGCTTTTATTTGCTTTGTTGGGGGGTGCTGATATAATAACAGCGTTCAAACAGGCAAAAAAAACGAAACGGCAGGTGGAAAAAAGGAATGGAAAATTCGGTTCTTCTTGAAACACACGAGCTCGTAAAAAAGTACTCCGGCAGGGTTGTTGTGGACAATGTCTCGATTTCGATTACCCGGCGGACTACGGTTGGGCTGCTCGGGCGAAACGGGGCGGGGAAAACCACGACCTTCAGAATGATTATGGGTATGATTACGCCCAACGGCGGAGCGGTTGTCTTCGAGGGAAGGGACATAACGGAGCTGCCGATGTATAAGAGGGCAAGGCTGGGGATGGGGTATCTTTCGCAGGAGCCGAGCATATTTCAGAAACTTTCGGTGCGCGATAATCTCCAAGCGATTCTCGAGACAATGTCCCTGACGAACGCCGAAAGAAATAAACGGGCTGATATGCTTATAGAGCGATTCGGCCTCACCGAAGTTACCGATAGCGAGGGAAGGTTCCTTTCAGGCGGCGAGAGAAGGAAGCTTGAGATCGCACGGGCAATGGTGACGGAGCCTTCGCTGATTCTGCTGGATGAGCCGTTCAGCGGAGTTGACCCGATTGCCGTCGAGGACCTCCAGGGACAAATCAGGCATTTAATCGCCTCGGGTGTGAGCATTTTGATAACAGACCACAATGTCGAGAGGACTCTCGAGGTGGTTGACAAGGCATACATAATCGACCACGGAAAGGTGATGGCTTCGGGAAGCCCGGCACAGATTGTGCGAAATCCGACAGTGCGAAAGCTCTACCTTGGCAATATTTTTGCCGGTGATGAATTCGACTGAAAAATCAGGAAATGCCGAATGGATGAACCAGAAAAATCCGATGTGACACATTATCCGGCGGTTGTGCTGGCGAAGGCAGCCAAGCCGGTTGAGAAAATCGACGAGTCGATAAAAAAACTTGTCGAGAAAATGACGGATTTGATGATTGAGAAAAAGGGAGTCGGTTTTGCAGGGCCTCAGGCGGGAGTGCCTTTGCGAATCTTCATCGTATCGCTGAACGGCAAACGGGAAAATGTTCGGGTATATATAAATCCGACACTGGTATGCGAGGGAAAGTTCGATACGGGCGAGGAAGGGTGCCTGTCGGTTCCGGGGATTTATACGAAAATCAAGCGTTATAAAAAATGCACCGTCAGCGCAACGGACCTCGATGGAAAACAGTTCACTGAAGAGGCCGAAGGTTTTTATGCGAGGGTCCTTCAGCATGAGTTCGACCATATCGAGGGAGTAACAATCGCAGATAAAATGAGCACTGTCGCAAAAATCGCACACAGGAAAAAACTGCAGAAGCTCATCGAAGAATCCGAATCGGAAACCTAAAAAGGCGCATCCAAATTAATTATTGGAACAGAAACAAACTATGAAAATTGTTTACCTTGGCAGCGGCGAGTTCGGAAT
>JBFZBH010000174.1:0-4474 GCA_041308525.1 Phycisphaerae bacterium
GGTTAAAAGTTTCCCTGAGACGAAAAGTCCGGAACCTCCCCGCTACTGTCTTACCGGTGAAAACCGGTATCCAGCAATTTTCATCCGGACTCTTCTGGATAGCGCTGAAAAGCTTCTCTTCGTACCCGGATTACGTCCGGAATGACGCGCGAAGGGCCTTGGATCCCCCCATATCAAATGAAGATTGGCGAAGATAACGTTCGTGTAGAAAGTGATTGATTATTCAGATTGCACATGGCAGAAAAAAACATGCCGAGATAAATACTATCAGATGAGACCTTATTATATAAGCACTTATGAAAGCCAATTCAATAAGTCTTTTTGCGTTACTAATTAGGCATATTGTTTGAAATTTCCTTGTGCTAATTGCAGTTCTGAGTTATTAATGAGGGCAATTTCAATAAAGATATTTAGCAACGGTCAAACGAATGCCACTCGCCCCGATTTTTTATGCATATCAGCTAATTCCCCGGTACATTTGGGATAAAAGATTGAAAACCATAATCAGAGGCAATTATTAAGTTTGTCTTTCATTCTCCTGGATTTTTGTTGCAGTTTTTAGGCACTTGAAGAGACTGGCCAATGCACCTGCCGCAAGAAGCAGAAAGCCAAGTATGACATGGCGCCAATAAGATAAATACTTCGCGATTATGTATAAATTTATTAGGAAGGGAGCAAGCAAAATCACAATGACCGGAATGTTTTTTCTTATAAACCAGATTAGGCACATCAGGCATCCTGCGGTAAGCAACGTGATTAGATAGCTCCAATGGATGACCGGAGGCAGAGAATCGTAAATAAGGCAGCTTAAGCAAATTGCACCGAATATCTGGAACACTTTGTGTAATTTTTTTCCGAAAATCAGGTAAAAGACCATGCATCCGATACCGAAAACACCAGCAGCACTTGCCCCTTCTGTCAGGTTTAATTTTTGTGTAATAACAGGAAAGGAATCTAATTTCATCAGACCGATGCTCAGAACAGCAATTCCAGTAATATAAAGCATCTGGTTACGTTTAATAATTCCATACGCAATGAATGAAGCCACCAGAGTAAAAACACATGAGTATATGTTCAAATCATACGGCTGCTGAGGAGAAAAACCAATCGTAAGAATGACGCCAAGCCCGTAGAAAAATACCGATATCATAAGCCGATACCATTTGTGATAAAATGCGACGGCTGCTATGGCCAGTCCGGATAATGCAAAAAATACAGGCGGATAACATATAATGCCGAAGCCCAGCTGGCCGGAAGCTATAACAGTTTTTTCGTAAATGCTCCAAAGCATAGCTCCGCAGGGTATGCATGATATTAAGATATCAATATAATCAAGTCTTTTGCCGAGAACTCGTACTATCTCGAGCACGAATAATACAGCGAGTGTGACCAATGGTATATAATCGCCCATCCGACGTTCGAGAGAAAACATATAAGACATAGAATATTGATGGACGCCTGATGCAATGAGCAGTATCAATGCAAAGATATATACCATAGCCGTGCTTTGGAGAAAAACAAACTCCTTTTGTTCCGCCCGCTCATATTTTTTCCTCATCGATTCTATGAAGACGATTCCACCAGCAACCAGCATCGTTACCCAGTTAAGCATCCAAAGCTCCCTGTGTGTTGGAGCAGATGATGGATGAGCTGAAATCGAACGGGCAATGAAGGCTGGCCCAAAGTAATTGATGGCCATAAGCAAAACCAGACCAGAAATTGAGAGCAGTCCCAACGGAATCTTTACGAATCGTCGCATTGCATAGATTTTGCCATAGGCTATTGCGACACCGGCAATACCCATAAGAAAACTTGCGGTTATATTTCTATCTGAAACCGAACCGAGCGCCATGCTGGTTCCGATGAGAAATAGAGCAGCCAGAATAACCAGAGATACGGCATCATCGACAATCTTTCTCGATACAATAAGAATCAAAACACCGAGCAGGGCGATTTCATAAATGTGAAGGGTAATAATACAAAGAAGTGCATCCTGGAAGGTTTTGCCTTCGGACAGGATAGGCCCCATTACCTTGACAATGCCGTAAGCTACAAAGACGGCGCTTAGACAATAAAGCAGGCTGCCGCCGGTCAGCTGGTAAAAGCTCTTCCATGTATTCAGGTCAAATATGTCGCCGGAAGTTGCTGTTTTGGTACCTGAGGGTATCTCACTGGCAGCTGCTGTCGTATTAATGTTTTCATTTTTTATTTCAGGAGCATCCATAACTAAACCTCCATCTTCCTTGCTTTTTCCTGTTCAGTCAGTTTACATTCAATATTTTTCATTGCCCATCCCATCCGCCGGCAGGGGGCAGCTTATTTGCCCATGCCCAGGAGAGGTTGCCGGCAGGCCCAAGGCTGCTTTTGCCGCCGTGCATATTTTTTCTTAGCTGGTCTTCTGCTTTGATTGACTCCACATGTCCATCGACAAATAGCACGTTGCTGTAGCCCCGATTAGTGTCACCATCCGGAGCCTCGTGATACGTGCCAAAGCAATTGACGGCTTTCGGAGTGGGGCTTATAAGCAGGGCCGTATCATCCAGGGCTTTGGTGCTTAAAGGGGCAGTCAGCCATCTGTCGCGTGATTTTATTTTGTCGGGTCTTATGCTCCAGCAGTTCTCTTCCGCAAAAAAGAACACTAGACTCGGGTCTCTAACCTCAGATGATTTTTTCACTCCGCCTTCTCCGTCGGAGCCGAGGTATGCATTCATTGTGTAATTATATTGAGGAGAAATATCGATATTTAGACGATGTTTGGGGTTTTCACAGTCCTGCCCTTGAGCATAGTCGCGAAATAAAGGACAAAGGTAGATGCGCATATCAACGGTGTAATCCCACATGCTGCCCCTGTATTCCGGGGACTTATTCATTATTTCACCGCCTAGGCTCATGGCTGAATCGTGCCATCGGCAGCCCATTGGATGGGCTTCACTGTCCGATTTCATTGTGTACATCCATTCATCCGGTTTGGAAAACCTGTCGTCATTCTCGTTTAGGTAAAGCAATCCTATTTTGCCATATGAGGATAAATAAGAGCCGCAAACTACCCTTGAAGACAACGTTCGCACTCTGCTTAATGCCGGCATAAGAAGGCCGAACAGCAGGACAATAACAAATATCACACATAATAATTCCCAAATGGTAAAAGCTCGTTTGGTATTGTTAGTCATATTATTTGTCATATCCCAGCAAAAATTATCATCGTTTCCTGAAATTTTCGTTCCTTGATGCCGATTCAATAATATACACAAACAGGGATGCAGTCAAATTTTATTTGTGGGTTTTTTTGTTGTGTATTGTTTTTTTTGTGCCGGATTTTAACTCAAACTTTTTCTTCTTTGTCCTTGTTAAAAATTTATAAATATTTTATAATAAACACTTTATAAAAATTTGCATAAGGAATGAGTGATGCCGATATTTGAATATAAATGCGATAGTTGCGGCAGGAAATTCGAGGTTTTGGAAAAATCCTCTGCTGCAGGGAAAAAAGTTTGCCCGGACTGCGGCAGCGAAAAGGTCTCCAAGCAGCTTTCGGTCTTCAGCCCGATGGTTAAACAGGGCGAATCGAAGAAGTGCAAAAGCTGCAGTGATTTTTCCTGCCCTCATTCGGGACATTAATTGATTTTAGGAGTTTTGCTGTTCAGATGATAGACAAAAAGGGAACTTACGACTTTAACCGGATAGAAAAGAAATGGCAGGAATTCTGGGAGGCCAACAGGACATTCAGAGGAATAGATTGCGATTATAAAAGGCAAAAATTTTATGTCCTCGATATGTTTCCATATCCCTCCGGCCAGGGCCTGCACGTCGGCCATCCTGAAGGTTATACCGCATCCGACATTGTCGCCCGCTACAAACGAATGAAGGGCTTCAACGTCCTGCACCCTATGGGCTGGGATGCCTTCGGTCTTCCTGCTGAACAATATGCCGTCCAGACAGGCACCGACCCGAGGATTACAACCAGAAATAATATCGATAACATACGCAGACAAATCAAATCGCTGGGTTTCAGTTACGAATGGGAGCGTGAAATTGATACGACCGATCCCGGCTATTACAAATGGACACAGTGGATATTCCTAAAATTCTTCAATAGTTACTACGACGACAAAGAACAGAAGGCAAAGCCAATCGAGCAGCTGTCTATTCCGGAAAATTTAAGCGAAAAAGAAAAGCAGCAGTTTATCGATGACCACCGTCTCGCTTATGAGGCCGAGGTAGCTGTAAACTGGTGCCCGCAGCTCGGCACGGTCCTTGCAAACGAAGAAGTGGTAGGGGGCATAAGTGAGCGCGGCGGTTTCCCCGTAATACGCAAGCCGATGCGGCAGTGGATGCTTCGAATAACAAAATATGCAGAGAGACTTCTGGATGACCTCCAGGAAGTTGATTGGCCGGAATCAATAAAGAAGCTCCAGCAGGACTGGATTGGCAAAAGCACAGGGGCGGATGTCAAGTTTAAGATAAATGGTTTCGA
>JBFZBH010000175.1:0-6409 GCA_041308525.1 Phycisphaerae bacterium
TATCCAGGAAACAGGAAAGTTTGAAAGCGAAAGCAAGAAGCATGCATCGAGATTAAAACGCGAACTTAGGAAATTAAAAGGGAACCTCGAAGGTGTCCGCAAGATGACACAGCTTCCCGGCGCGGTAATTGTTGTTGACGGGACAAAAGAATATATCGCCCTTGCTGAGGCAAGGAAACTGGGAATACCGACCATTGGTATAGTAGATACCGATGCGGACCCGGACAAGGTGGATGTGGTTATACCGGCCAATGACGATTCAATAAGGACAATCGGATTACTCTTAAATGAACTTGCAGCTGCTGTTGCAGAAGGCAAAGCAACAGCACCGACAAGCAGACCTGCAGTGCAGCAGCGATTCAAGCGGCCGCGTTCAAGAAGCGTGCTGGCACGTGCGGATGAAAGCGGCCCGGTTTCCACCGAGCAGGAACAAAGCCAGAATATAGAAACACCGGCGTATGATGTTCCAGAGGCGGCTTCAGAGGAACAGGAAAACCAGAACCAGACTAACCAAAGTTAAAATCCTTAATTGACGTCGAATTTACAAGCGTAATTAATTAGGAGCACTATAAATGGCGGAAATTTCTACATCAGATGTAGTAAAACTGCGAAAGCTAAGCGGACAAGGTATGATGGACTGCAAGAACGCCCTTGCCGAAGCCGGTGGCGATTTCGATAAGGCGATGGAAATACTTCGTAAAAAAGGTCTTGCAACTCTAGCGAAGCGTTCGGAACGAGAGACCACCGAAGGCATAGTTGTATGCAAAATTATCGACGGCGGCAAAACCGCGATACTTGCGTCACTATGCTGTGAAACGGACTTTGTGGCAAACAGCGAGCCTTTCAAGGCCATAGCTGAGAAGCTTGCTGAATACGCAATGGCCTGCAAAGCTGACGAAGGCGCTGAAAATATTCTCCAGACAAGCGTCAATGGGAAAAATTTTAACGAGGTCGTTACAGACATCGTCAGCCAGACCGGCGAAAAAATCCAGGTCGGTGATTTCGCAAAATACCGCTTGAACGGTCCTGGGCTTATCGGCACTTATGTGCACTTTAACAGAAAAGTAGGAACTATGGTCCAGATAGACACAAATGATCAGGCGGTCGCCGATTCAGATGCGGTGAAGACAGCGGCTTCGGACATTGCGATGCATATCACGGCCGCAAAACCGCTTGCTCTCAGCAAGGACGGCATCGATGCAAAGACAATCGAGACCGAAAGGTCAATTTATGCCGACCAGGTGAAGAACAAACCTGCGAACATTGTCGATAAGATTGTCGAAGGGAAACTGGAGAAATTTTTTGCCGAGAACTGCCTGCTTCAGCAGCAATTTGTAAAGGACAATACCAAGACTATCACGGAAGTTCTCAATGAAGCTGCGGGCAAAGCGGGCGGCAAGGCAACTATTACAAGATTCGTGCGTTTCGCTGTCGGATAAAAAAAATTTATAAACCCTCGGAATAGGATATTGGCAAAATGGTCAAGAGGAAGCCCAGATATAAACGTATCCTGCTGAAGCTTTCGGGGGAAAGTTTCTGCGTTCCGGGCCAGTTCGGCATTGACGGGACAAGAATCAAATCAATCGCTGAAAGAATAATCAGGCTCTCGCAGCTCGGCTGTCAGATAGCAGTTGTTGTAGGCGCCGGCAATTTTCTGCGGGGCGAAAATTTTTCAAAAATGACTCAGATTCCCAGGACCACTGCTGATTATATGGGGATGCTGGCGACAATCATCAACGCCTGTGCGCTGCAGGAGACTTTGGAGAAACTTGGAAAGGAAACCAGGGTCCTCAGCGCGATAGAGGTCTCAGCCATCTGTGAAAAGTTCATCCGAAGACGGGCATTAAGGCATCTCGAACACGAGAGGATTATCATACTCGCCGGCGGGACGGGCAATCCTTTCTTTACGACCGATACCTGTTCGGCCCTCAGGGCATCCGAACTGGAGGCAGATTTACTGATAAAGGCCACCAAGGTTGAAGGTGTTTACAGCAGCGACCCGAACAAACACCCGGATGCGAAATTTTTTGCAAAGATTTCTTATGACGATGTACTGAGAAAAGACCTGAAGATAATGGACCAGGCGGCCATCAGCCTGTGCAAAGAAAATAATATCCCGATAATCGTTCTGAACATCTTTGTGGAAGGCAACCTTGCAAAGGCCATAAGAGGCGAAAAAATCGGAACAATAATTTCATAAATTTCGGAGACATACTATGCCACTAAAAGATATCGTTGCTCAAGATAAAAGCAAAATGGAAAAGACCGTCGAGTTTTTCGCAAACGAGTTAAAGTCAATCAGGACATCACGAGCATCGGCTGCCCTGGTCGATAATATAAAAGTCGAGTACTACGGGACACCTACTGCTCTTAAACAACTGGCCTCGATAACGGTTCCTCAGTCGGACATGATTATCATCAAGCCATTCGACCCGTCTTCAGCAAAGGAAATAGAGAAGGCGATAAAAAACAGCGCGCTGAGTCTTGCACCGCTAATCGACGGGAAAATCATACGCCTGAACATTCCGCCGCTGAGTGAAGAGAGAAGAAAACAGCTTGTGGCGCAGGTCAAACAAACGGCGGAACAGACAAAAATCACTGTAAGAAATATTCGCAGAGATGCAATCAAAGTGCTTGAAAAAGAGCAAAAAGACGGCATCGTCACGGAAGACGAGCTCGAGCTCGGAAAAAAGCAGATAGACGATATTACAAAAGAGTTCAGCGATAAAATTGACAGCCTCGTCAAGACAAAGTCGGATGAAATAATGCTCGATTAAAATGCTGCAAAGTTTGTACGCCCGTTTAACTGTGTTTTAAAAAAATTAAAACAAAATTTCATTTCGGGGGAAAAATTATGCAAACAGAAAAAACAAATGAAACTAAAAGTATAGAGAAAAAAAGCAAACGCCGCATTATCCTCTGGATTTTGATTGGTATAGTAATTTTGATAATTGCGATACCGATTCTACTGCCCTCAATCATTTCATCAAAAACAGGTAACAAAATCATTCTGGATAAAATCAATGCATCAATCGACGGACAGGTTAAATTCTCATCGCTTTCGATGGGATGGTGGAAAGGCATCACAATTGATGACCTGGCGTTCAGGGACAACATAGGTCAGATTATCCTTTCGATAAAACAATTTTCAACAAAACCATATTATTTTTCCTTGTTATCGAAGGCCCCTGCTTTTGGTCAAACAATAATTGACCAGCCTGTTATCGAGGTAAATCTTAAGGAAACAAAAGTCCCGCCATCCGCCGAAGTGCCTGCGGCGGCTGCGAAACCATCCGGGCCGCCGATGATTCCTGTCAGCAAAATTGATTTGGCCGTAAATAACGGACAGGTTAAAGTAACTGCTGCTTCGGGCCAAACGGTCGCCCTCAGCGATATTAATACGAAATTGAATCTCAATCCTCCGGGTGAGCAGACAACTCTCGATATGAATATGAACCTTTCGAGCGAGAATAAACAATCAAAGGTCGCCGCAGAGGGCAAAATCACACCGAAAAAAGAGGAAGGCTGGTCTTTGAAAGGTGCAAGCGGCAATATAAATGTCGAATGCAGCGAGCTGGATATCGAAACGCTCGGCCCCCTGCTCGCACTCGCAGGAGTTGATATCGAAGCAAAAGGAAATGCTTCTGCAAATCTGAATGCCGAGATAAAAGACGGCCAGATTGAAAAAGTCGATGGGTTCGTAAAAGGGCGAGGTCTCGATATCAATGTCCCTGCACTGAAAGGCGACAGGCTTCCGACAAAAGTTCTGGATATAAATGCCAAACTTTCGCGCAAGCAGGATTTAATGAATATCGAGGAGCTTTCTGTAAGCACAGACTGGCTGAAGGCAGAAATAACAGGGAGCTTGCCAACGACATTCGAATCGTTCGATAAATTTCTGGCTTCGGACACACAGCTACAGGCAAATTTTGATTGCCAGATAGGGACAATTCTTGCTCAAATGCCGCACACATTCAGCCTCAAGGAAGGTATGAAGATAACAAGCGGCTCGCTGAAAGGCAATCTGGCAACTTTGACAGAGTCGGGCAAAAGAACTATCGAAGGTAAGGCGGCGCTTACAGGTCTTGCGGGAAATATAGATGGGAAAAATATTTCACTATCGCCCGTAAATATCAATGCCCTTGTGTCCGCTGCAGATAAGGAAATGAAGTTCGATAAGGTGGAGGTATCTTCTTCGTTTGTTCAGCTAAACGGAAGCGGGACAACAAAAGAATTCAAATATGCTGCGGCTGCGGACCTTTCGAAACTGCAGGCCGAGCTTGGCCAGTTCGTCGATTTCAAAGGATACAATCTGTCGGGGACTTTATCGCAGCAGGCAGATATTTTATTCGGTAAGGACACGATCAGTCTGGCAGGGAATTCGTTAATAAATAATTTCGCAGTCAGTTCTAAAAATGCGACAGCATCAGAGCCGAAAGCAGACATCACTTTTCAGATGGCTTACACAAAAGATGCTGCACTTTCAATTAAATCATTGAATACCAATGCATCAATGGGAAAAATAAACATAAGTGATTCGGTTGTCGCAACGAACAACGAATCTAAAACGCCGATGAGAATAAATTTATCTGCACGTTCACTGGATTTCCAGAAGATTCAGCCGTTTGCAGTAATTTTTGCATCAATGAAACCTCAGGCAGGCATCTATGGTCTTGCAGATTCTGATGTCGTCGTATCAAAAAAAGACAACCTGTTTGAAATTAAAACCGATAACACAAAAATAAGCAATTTGAGAGTGACATATCCGGGGCAAAAAGATTTTGCAGCGCCTCTTGCGACACTGGCTGCGGATGCAAAGTTCAATCCTGTAGATTTCTCCTATGCAATCAGCGGACAATTGATTGCAGGGCAGATAAATATCAAGGGCCTGATAGAAAAGAAGCTAACTGCCAACACGGCAAATCTAAAAGGAAATCTGGATTTAAA
This sequence comes from Phycisphaerae bacterium, assembly GCA_041308525.1. Lineage (GTDB taxonomy): Bacteria > Planctomycetota > Phycisphaerae > Sedimentisphaerales > Anaerobacaceae > Fen-1359. The sequence goes on from JBFZBH010000175.1 coordinate 4,948, forward strand.
CTATGACTGGGCTTCGGTAAGCACTTTGGCTGCTCCATTTATGCCGGCAGGATTAACAATAGAAGGCAAGCGGAAAGACACCGTGACATTTTCCAGCAGCTATCCTGCCCAGAAACCAGACCTGATGCTTGCGAATATGAGTGCAAAGGCACCTTTGGGCTTTGATAAGGCCCAGTATTCTGGCTTGAATGTCGGGCAAATCCAAAGCGATGTCACCATCGATAAAGGAATGTTGAAACTCCAGCCGTTTTCAACCACTGTCAACAACGGCAAGCTCAATTTTGCGGCTAATGCCGACCTGAAGACACAGCCGATGATATTGACGACTCCGGGCCCAATGCAGATTGCAGAAAATATACAGCTAACCGACGAAATGGCAAAACAGTTTCTCCCGTTTATTAATCCTATCTTTGCAAATGCTATTAATGTAAAAGGATCGGGGAGTTTCAACTGCACCAGGCTTGTTGTTCCTCTTGCGTCCGGACATCAAAATGAAATCGATATAGAAGGAACCATTTCTGCAGAAAACGTCGGCCTTTCACCGGGAGAGCTTCTTGGCAAAATCCTGACGATTGTCGGCAAGGGCAACACAGGTTTTCTTATGAACGTCCACCCAACAAAATTTACGTTAAAAAATGGTTTTGTCAGCTATGAAAATATGCAAGTCGATATAGGAAGTGAATCGATTATTTTCTCAGGACAAATAGGTCTCGATAAAACCCTTAACATGTCCGTTACGCTGCCCGAAGGTGCAACTTCAGGCCTCGGAGGGATATTGTCCGGACAGAGATTAACAATCCCTCTGACGGGTACGATTTATAAACCGAAATTTGATATAGAAAAATTTATTCAAAAGCAGGGAGTGGACATAATTAAGGGAATACTGCAAGATCAATTAAAGAAACGTTAGGCTAATTTTATCTGGATGGAAAAACAGGCAGTGAAAGGAATCGAAAAATGTTTAACAAAATTAAAAACATCATAACAATGCCGCTGACAACCTCTTCCATAGAGGTGAGCCGAATCAGCCGTTTTGCCATCTTTCAGGTAAAACTATGGTATCACTGTGCAAAGCTTCTGAAGACCAACCGGGTTCGCCAGCAAGCCGCTGCACTTTCGTATTACACCCTCTTCGGCATGATTCCTCTTGCAATTGTGGTGCTGCTGATTTTCCAATTATCGCCGTCATACGCGGACTTGGGCAACAAAGTAAAAAACTTCCTTTATGACCAGGTCCATTTCTCGCAATTCAAAAGTGAAGAGACCGAAGGGCAGGGACAGACAAAGACTGTTGTCCTCACAGACCACCTCGACTCCCTTTTGACACGGTTTTTCAGCAGCACCCACACAGGTGCCGTCACAATATTCAGCATAATTTCGATTATTATAGCCGCGGTTTCTCTTCTTTCCACAATCGAGGGGGCTTTCAACAATATCTGGCACGTCAGCAAAAGCAGGAACA
>JBFZBH010000176.1:0-4441 GCA_041308525.1 Phycisphaerae bacterium
ATAATCAGCCAATAAACAAGGCCGCTTATTATATTCCTCGCGTTGATTTTAAATTCACCTTTCCTGAGGACTTCTGATATACCTGCCTTATCGGCGAGCTCATCGAAGTGTACTGTAGTAAGCAGCCAGTCAACTATCCGCCGGATTGCCTTGGCCACAAGCCAGCCGATTAACAGAATCAGCAATGCGCCCAGCAGGACAGGAAGATAGGCCAGTATCCTGGTCAACATTTGACGGATCGGTTCTTCAATAAGGTTGTTCCATTCGATTACTGCTAACATGTTTTATACCTCCACATTAATTTGTAAATTTAATTCCTCAACTTACGATTTACGCTTACATTAGACTTATAAATTCTATAAAGCCTCCTTTCATCCTGTTCTAACTAAATAACCTTGTTCATAATTTAATAAAATCCTTTTCAGACCACATTTGCTTTTTCTTAGCACTGTTGAAATCTATGGTGACATTATCAAATATAATTTACAGTTCATTTGAATGTATATTTTATAAAGAATTCATTAAATGTGCATATAAGAGATATCCTTAGTTTTGTTGAGGAAAAAGCCTATCAGGGCAATCATTTCTGAGTTTGTCGAGGTGAAACAAAATATAATATTGAATGCAGCTGGTATTTAATATATTAAACGCTTGGCCATAAAGACAAAAAATATGGGGGTATTCATAACGCCTTGAATTACGAACGGTTAGGCAATAAAACAAACGAAGTGTCATCAGAATTCATAGGCAAAAAAATAATGGGCGATGCAGGAATAGAACCTGCGATCCGCTGATTAAGAGTCATCTGTTTTTGCGATATTTTTTTAAATAGCATCTTGCGTGAATTCTCAGGGAGATTTATAATGCCAGTGATCAATAAGGGGTGTAAAAGGATTTATTTGCAAAAGTGATGGAAAAAGAAATATTAACTTTTCAATTTTAAGGAGTCCTAAGATGGCTGATATTAAAAAAGAGCTTGTGGAAATGCTGAACAAGGCGCTGGAGCTGGAGCATGCAGCCAGAATTCAATATCTTGCACATGCTGAGCTGATTAACGGCCTGGGAGCGGAGCCCATAGTTGCGAGGCTAAAAGAGATTGCCGGCGATGAGGAAAAGCACGAAGAGAAGTTTCGCAATCTCATCGGCTCATACCTTGGCGGAGAGCCGACAATGGGCCTTGCTGAAACACACAGTGCAAAGGACGTCAAGAAGATTCTCCAGGTAAACCTGAAGGGCGAGAAAGACGCGATTGATTTTTACAAGCAGATTTACAGCAAGGTTATGGATAACAAAAAGAACCTTCAATATGAGTTCGAGACACTCGAGCATGAAATTCGCCACGTCATTATCGATGAGCAGGAGCATGTAGTCGAGCTGTCTTTGCTTCTGGGGCTGTAAACTTGGCGAATTAATCGTTTGAAGTTTTCAATGCAGTCTGATTTGTTTTTTCTGTGACCTTATTTAAAAATCAAAAGGCCGATGATTCGAACCATCGGCCTTTTTAAGTTCACTTTACCAGCGGCTACTTCACTGCTGCCTGGGCTGCCGCCAGTCTTGCGATCGGGACCCTGAAAGGTGAGCAGGAAACATAATTCATTCCGACTCGGTGGCAAAATTCGATGCTGTCCGGTTCGCCGCCGTGCTCGCCGCAGATTCCGACTTCGAGGTCTTTTCTTGTCTTGCGGCCTTTCTGGATGCCGATTCTAATCAGCTCGCCGACACCTTCCTGGTCGATGCTCTGGAACGGGTCCTTAGGCAGGATTCCTTTTTTCAGATAATCCGGCAGGAAGCCGCCTATGTCGTCGCGTGAAAAGCCGAAGCCCATCTGTGTCATATCGTTCGTGCCGAACGAGAAGAACTCAGCGACCTGTGCTATTTTATCTGCAACGAGTGAGGCACGAGGTATTTCAATCATAGTGCCGACCTTGTTGCGGATTTTCTTCAGTTTGTATTTTGCGAGGACTTCCTTATAGACCCTTTTTACGATTTCAAACTGGTCGAGAAGCTCTTTTACGTCGCAGACAACCGGAATCATAATTTCCGGATATGGTTTTTTGCCTTCCTTTATAAGCTCAGCGGCTGCCTCGTAAATTGCGCGCACCTGCATTTCGGTGACTTCAGGATAGGTGATTCCGAGGCGGACACCGCGGTGCCCCATCATCGGGTTCGATTCGTGAAGGGCATCGGCCCGGTGAGCAAGCTCATCGAGAGATATATTGAGGTCTTGTGCCAGAAGTTCGAGCTTCGCTCTGTCTCGCGGGACGAACTCGTGAAGCGGCGGATCCAGAAGCCGAATCACAACAGGCAGATTATCCATTGCGTCCAGGGTTCCCTTAATATCTTTTTTGACATACGGGAAAAGCTCCGCGAGTGCGTTTTTCCTTTCCTCTTCGGTTTTGGAGACAATCATCTTTCGAAGAAGGAACAGGGCTTCGTCGCTTCCCTTGCCGTAGAACATATGCTCAGTCCTGAACAGGCCTATACCGGCTGCGCCGAATTGTCTTGCTCGCTGAGCGTCATCGGGCGTATCGGCATTGGTTCGGACTCCGAGCTTTCGGACTTTGTCGCAGATTTTCAAAAAGTCACTGAGGATTTGATTTTCTTCGGAGGCATCCATCATTGTCAGCTGGCCCTCATATACATTGCCTTTCGTGCCGTTGAGGGTAATCCAGTCGCCTTCCTTGAGGAGCTTTCCATCAATAGTGACTTCCTTTTTCGCAAGATGGACGTGCATAGCAGAGCAGCCGACGATGCAGCATTTTCCCCAGCCTCTTGCGACAAGCGCTGCGTGCGAGGTCATACCGCCGCGAGCTGTGAGAATTGCCTGTGCTGCTCGCATTCCTTCGACATCCTCCGGATTTGTCTCTTCGCGGACGAGGATGACTTTCTTGCCCTGTTTTGTCCATTCAACGGCATCAGGTGCGGAGAAGACTATCTGGCCTGCTGCACCGCCGGGACCTGCCGGAAGGCCTTTTGCAAGGGGCTTGTACTGTTTTTCAACTTTCGGGTCGATAATCGGATGGAGCAGCTCATCGAGCTGAGAGGGTGTTACTCGCATCACGGCTTCTTCTGTCTTAATCAATTTTTCCTTATGCATATCGAGGGCCATTCGCACAGCCGCCGGGCCGTTTCGTTTTCCGACGCGGCACTGGAGCATAAAGAGGATGCCCCGCTCGATGGTGAATTCGATGTCCTGCATATCTCTGTAATGTTTTTCAAGTTTCTTTTGAATCGCATCAAGCTGCTCGTAAAGTCTGGGCATCGCAGTTTCAAGGGACGCGAGGTTTTTGTTCTGCTCGCTCTTTGTCGCTTCATTGATCGGGCTTGGCGTTCTTATGCCTGCAACAACATCCTCACCCTGTGCATTAATCAGCCACTCGCCGTAGAAATGGTTGTCGCCTGTCGCCGGGTTGCGCGTAAATGCCACTCCGGTTGCTGAATCACTTCCCATATTTCCAAAGACCATTGCCTGGACGTTGACAGCGGTTCCCCATTCATCAGGTATTCCTTCGATGCGGCGGTAGCTGACAGCGCGTTTGCCGTTCCAGGATGCGAAGACTGCATGGATGCCGCCCCAGAGCTGTTCATTGGGGTCATCTGGAAATTCCTTGCCGAGCTGTGTTTTTACTTTTGCCTTGAACTGGGCGCAGAGGTTCTTGAGGTCTTCTGCTGACAGGTCGGTATCGAGCTTGCAGCCCTTCTGCTTTTTGAGCTGGTCCATGATTTTTTCGAGCTGCTTTCTGATTCCTTCATCATCCTTCGGCTCGATGCCTGCTGCCTTTTCCATAACTACGTCAGAATACATCATAATCAGGCGGCGGTAAGCATCGTAAACAAAACGCTCATTGCCGCTCTTCTTAATCAAGCCGGGGATTGTTTTTTCTGTCAGGCCGATATTGAGGACTGTTTCCATCATACCGGGCATCGAGCGTCGTGCGCCCGACCGGACGGACATCAAAAGCGGGTCATTGGGGTCGCCGAACGATTTGCCCATAATTTCCTCGACTTTTCCCATCGCCTTTTTAACTTCATCGCGAAGTCCCTTCGGATAGGTCCTGCGGTTTTCGTAATAATGTGTGCAAACTTCCGTCGTGATGGTAAAACCGGGAGGGACCGGGACGCCGAGTTTTGCCATTTCAGCGAGATTAGCGCCCTTGCCGCCGAGAAGCTCTTTCATTTTAGCGTTTCCATCGGCTTTTCCTTTGCCGAAGAAATAAACCATTTTCTTTGCCATTAGAAGGTTCTCCTTTAACAAATCGAATCAAAATTCATTAAATTCTGGTCAAACAGGCCGTCTTCGAAGGCCTGAAAATAGAAAAACGAGTAGTATATTAAACTAAAGCCTTCTTGTCAAGGGCCCAGGCCGAATTTTACATCAGCCTTTTCAACGCAGAGTCCGCCGAGAGCGCAGAGGACATGGTGAATGGTTAAGAGTTAAGTG
>JBFZBH010000177.1:0-4427 GCA_041308525.1 Phycisphaerae bacterium
GAGGTGTGCTCTTCCGATCTACGATCCAATAGCAAAACTCAGGCCGGCCTTTTTTTTAGACAGGTTGAATTCATCCTGCAGAAACGCAATTGCCGGCAGCGCAAGAGATACAGATGAGGTGATAGCTGCAATAAAAAGCAGGAAAAACCACATAAATCCAAGCAGATTTCCGTACGGCATTTTTTGTAAAATCAGAGGCATAGTAACAAAACCAAGATTAAAAGAACCTTCATTGGCCATCGGCTGCATTCTTCCCAGACCAAAGAAGGCAAAAGCAGCACCAATCACAATCGTGCCCGCCATAACAACCTCGATAAACTCATTGGCAGCCGACGCCTCTAATCCCGAAAGAACAACATCGTCATCTTTTGTAAGATAACTTGCGTAAGTAAGAATTGCTCCAAGCCCGCAGCCCAATGTAAAGAAAATCTGTCCTGAAGCAGCAAGCCATATTTTAGCATGCAAAAGAACATCCCATTTAGGTGTCCACATATATTTAAGGCCGTTAACAACATTGTTTTGCGGCACAGATGGGTTGGGTGCACCGAGAGTCAAAACACGGTACATCAGTATAAAGCCGAAGATGACAAGAACCGGCAACCCGTATTTACATAAATTTTCTATGCCCCTGTTTATAGCGAAACAGACAATCAGGATATTAATTAAAAAAGTAACAAGAAAAAATGTATAACTTAAAGCAGAGCCGCTGAAAAACTGACCCGGCAAATCTCCCTGATATGTTTTCAAAAACGCATTCATAGAAGCAGTGTCAACGCAACTGTTATATTTCCCAAAGAGGGCAAAAAAACTATAACCGAGGACCCAGGATTCGATATAAGTATAGTATATAAAAATCACTGTCGGTCCGAATATTCCGATTATGCCGAAGTATTTAATGAACCGGTTTTTTTCCCACATATTGTGGAACATTCCGGGAGCTGTAGAGTGCCCGAAGCCGCCGCCGAAGCGCCCGATGGTCCATTCTATCCACATTAAAGGCAGGCCAACCACGAGCAGCGCAACGAAATAAGGAATCATAAACGCCCCGCCGCCGTTCTGAGCAACATTCACTGGAAATCGCAGAAAATTTCCCAGACCGATTGCGCTGCCTGTAACCGCAAGTATTATCCCCAGCTTACTTCCCCATCTTTCCCTTGGCATAAAAAGCTCACATATTCCTTTACTTGAAGTTGATGATAAGTATTTTTTATTTCTTTTCTATACCGAGCAAATCGAGCGTATTACGCTCAATTATATCCTGAATTTTTTCCCTCGGGACCGTCGGCAGGTGCGGATTTCCGATCAGGCGGTTAAAGCCCAAAAGCATCTCGATGCTCCGCTCAGCACGGCCGCGTGGAAACCCGCTTCCGAAAAGCAGCTTATCGAGCACTTTTCTTTCCCAGGCAGCAACAACCGTATTATAAGTCTGCCACGGGCTTTCAGCATTTATGGATAAATCCGCATAAACATTGTTGTGCCTGGCAGCCATTTCGAGGGTCTGTTCCACAAAAGGCGTGCCCATGTCGCCGATAATAATCTTCAATGCAGGAAATTTTCTTGCTATCTCATCGAGAAGGACAGGCTGTACATATTCGAGGACCGAATTATCTGACAAGTCCGGCCCGTTATGGAAAAAGACAGGCAAACCAAGCTCTTGTGCGGACTCATAAAAAGTAAGCGCCGAGCTGTTCGCTGGATGAAAACCGCAATCTGCACAGTAAACGACTGCCCCCGCCAGACCGAGCCGGTCTGTTATGGAAGATAATCTTCTGGGGCTCATCAGTTCCTGGGTCGGGTCAACGAAAGCAAAACCGGTCCTTTTTTCTTTAAACCTGGCAACGTAATCTGACAATTGCTGATTGACTTGCCCTGTGGGGCCGGCAGGCGCCAGGACTATGCACTTATCCACGGACTCGGCTGCCTTGATGTGCTCAGCAGGTCCGCTGCTCATCTCATTAAAGCTGATATGTGTATGACAGTCAACTATCATAAAAAACCTTTAGTTCCGGTCTCTCGATTATCCAAAAGTTTTTTCTAATAATCAACTTAAATATCTGTCCCGAAATAAAATTTCCTCTTTCATACGGCGGCATTTTGTAATCCTTATTGACTCAAAGCCACAGGCATTATAATATTATCGATAATTTATAAAAATCTGTGCTTGACTTGTGGAACGGTGTTCTTTAATCTTTAACAGCCTTGCAGTTGCTGTTTGCGGTTGATATTATTGCTATCTTTTGCAGTCAGGGAACTATGGATTGTCCGGTCTGTAAAAATGCGATGATTACGCTGGAGCTTGCGGATATCGAGATAGACTATTGTGTCGGCTGCGGCGGAATATGGCTCGATAAGGGTGAGCTTGAGATGCTGCTTGGCGAACCAGAGAAAGCCGCAAATCTCCTCAGTTCATTCGAAATTGCTCCAGGCTGCCGGGAAAATCCAAGAAAATGTCCCATTTGTAATAACAAAATGCTCAAGGCACTTGTCGGTGACAAAGGCAGTCCCGTCCTTATAGATGAATGTTCGAAAGGGGACGGGCTTTGGTTCGACAAAGATGAGCTGAAAAATATCTTTGACAAAGGCCAGCTTGATAGAGACAATAAAATAAAGAAATTGCTCGCCGATATGTTCGGCAGCAGGTAAATTATTAATATCTTTTTGAGGAGAAATATTATGGATTGGAAACTTTCATTAATCCTGGTGGCAGTTGCGGTTGTTCTCATTATTGTTGCACTGGTTTTAAAGAAAAAACAGTAGTAAAATTTAAAATCAAAAAATTCTCAGTAAAACTTGTCGCGGGCGTTCTTTCCTTGCTGCCTGACTTCCTGATTTAAGCTGGGAAGATTAGTCAAGACAGGCAAAGGATGGTTTTCTTTTCAAACGAAATAAAACCAGCAGGCTTGCGGCAAGTAATTGTTTATTTAAACAGAAGATAAAGAAAAATTTTTTGATGGAGGAATAAATGATACCATTAATTATTGTCCTGGCAGTCGCAGTTGTGCTGGCACTTTTTGTAATCGGCATCTATAACTCCCTGGTCGGATTGCGAAACAGGGTCGATAATGCCTGGTCGCAGATAAGCGTCCAGCTCAAAAGGCGGCATGACCTGATTCCGAACCTTGTCGAGACAGCAAAGGGATATATGAAGCACGAGCGAGGGACATTCGAGGAAATCACAAAGGCCCGAAGCCGGGCTGTCGGCGCTGCTACCGTGGCAGAATCATCGAAGGCGGAAGGCGAGCTTGCACAGGCACTCGGAAGGTTTATGCTCGTAGTGGAAAATTATCCCGAGCTTAAGGCTAATCAGAATTTTCTTGCCCTTCAGGAAGAGCTTACCAGCACAGAAAACAAAATCTCATTTGCCCGCCAGAGCTATAACGATGAGGTCATGCTTTTCAACAATAAAATCCAGATGTTCCCCTCGAATATGATTGCAGGAATGTTCAATTTCACCAAGAGAGACTTCTTCGAGGTTGAGACGCCTGAGGAAAAGCAGGTCCCGAAGGTCAGTTTTACATAAAATTAACCTGTCGTTTTCGGCACGTTACTGTTTCAATGACCAAAACGCTTTCGGCTAAGGGTTCCTTTCTTTTCTGCACAAGACAGACGACCTCGGCATAAATTGAGATATGTGGGAATTAATAAGGATAAACAAGAGAAAATCGATAATCCTGCTGATGACAATGGCAGCGGTTTTACTCTTTTTAGGTTTTATAGTCGGCGTTTCTCTTGCCGGCCCTGATGCAGGTTTTTTCGGCCTGCTTATTGCCGCCGGTATATGGCTGATGCTGACTGTCGTAAGCTTCACCAGCGGCGACCAGATTCTTCTTTCTTCGAGTAATGCTGTGCCTATCACCCACGATATTCATCCGCAGCTTTTTAACATCGTCGAAGAAATGAAAATCGCAGCAGGCCTCCCTGCAATGCCGAAAATTTATATCATAAACGATCCTGCGCCCAATGCCTTCGCAACCGGAAGGAATCCTCAAAATGCATCTATCGCCGTTACCGCAGGATTGCTCGGGAAATTAAACCGTGATGAGCTTCAGGGTGTTATTGCACACGAAATCAGCCACATCGTCCATCGCGACATCCTCTTTGTGACACTCGCAGGAATTATGCTCGGCTCGATTGTGCTTCTGTCACGCGTTTTTTTGCGGAGTACTTATTATGGCGCTGGTTCTCGAAGGCGCTATTCATCCGGAGGCAAAGGGGGCGGGCAGGGAGCTGCCGTTATCTTGATAATTGCTCTTGTCGCAGCCATTCTCGCACCGATTATGGCTCAGCTTCTTTATTTTGCACTTTCACGAAAAAGAGAGTATCTGGCAGATGCAGGTGCAGCTCGCCTGACACGTTATCCGGAAGGTCTGGCAAGTGCACTCGAAAAAATCGCAATGGACAATTCACCAAGGCTTGCCTCCGCGAAT
>JBFZBH010000178.1:0-4357 GCA_041308525.1 Phycisphaerae bacterium
TGCAGCAAGCTCATTGTTATATATAAGCTCGGTGTTTCTGAAGACGCGGGGCTTTTGTCCGAACAGTTTCTCTATTGTTTCACTATGCTGATTTATCTGCTCGGCAAATTCGCGGCGGGAATAAAGGAAGCTGAGGCTGTGATAATATGTCTCGCCGAGAAATTCAACGCAGCCTGTTGCAGCAAGCGCATCGAATGTGCTAAGGACTTCAGGTGCGTACTTTTGGAACTGTTCGAGCAAAACGCCGGTTATGCTGTATGAAATTTTGAACCTTCCATCGTATTTTCTTATCAAATCGAGCAGAAGCCTGTTGGCGGGGAGATAGCATTTGTTGGCCACCTTCCTGCAAATGCTGTGGTTTTTATGTTCGTCGAAATAATCGAGGCCCTTGTCGAATACCGTATAGTGCCGAAGGCGCAACGGCTGATGGACTTGAAAATAAAAACAAACAGATGCCATTTAAGCTCCATCTATATGATTTAATAATCCTGTCAAACTTCTGCTGCTATGCCTAACACGCTCTCATAAACCTGAATGCACCGCGCTGCGGAATCTCTCCATCGCAGCTTTCTAACTTCGAAATTTCCGTAATTTCGGAGCGTTATCCCTAACGGCGGATATCTAAGGACGGCAATAATCTTGTTGGCCATTTCGTTGACATCCCAGAAATCCACCCTCAGTGCATGTCTTAATACCTCTGAAACGCCGCTCTGCCTGCTGATTATCACGGGCACATCGTTCTCCAGCGCCTCGAGAGGCACTATTCCAAACGGTTCGGAAACGGACGGCATCACAAATAAGTCTGCCATCCGGTAAATTTTTTGAACATCTTCGCCCTGCAGGAAACCGGTAAAGAGCACCTTGCTGCCGATGCCGAGTCCTGCTGCCATTTCGATTGTGCGGTGCATCAAATCGCCGTTGCCTGCCATTACGAACTTAACGTTATCCATCACATCGAGGACTTTTTTAGCGGCCCTGAGGAAATATTCTGGGCCTTTCTGCATCGTTATGCGGCCGAGGAACAACACTACCTTCTCACCCTTTTTTATACCCGCCTCTGAAGCCAGCCAGTTATTCTTTCCGTTCTGCTCAACTCCGTTGTAAACGACCTCTACCTTTTCAGCGCTGACTCCATAGCGGCTGATGATTATACTGCGTGTATAATGACTTACTGTTATTATTCTGTCTGCGAAATGCATACCGGCACGTTCGATATCATATATCATCTGGTTGACATGCTCGCCGCTTCGGTCGAATTCAGTCGAATGAACATGCACAATAAAGGGTTTTCCGCTTATTCTCGAAATGGCCATTCCGGCAGGGTATGTCATCCAGTCATGTGCATGAATAACATCATATTCTTCTCTTAATGCAAGCTCGCAGGCAACTGCAGCATAGCGGTGAACCTCATTGTACATATCACCGGCATAATCCATTCCGCCTATAATCTGACCGCCTGCGTTAAGACCTTTAATGCTGCGTTTGGTGATGAGGCTTTGCTGTATCTGCTGCTGATAAGTTTCGGCAGAAGAATAAGGACGAAGCGGTGTTTCAATGGAACGAAACTTCGTATTTGTTAAACGCTCAAGCTCTGTTGACATCCTAGCGGTCAAAGAGCCGGGGCTTAATAATCTGACATGTGTGCCTTCGGAAACCTCAACTGAACGGGGCAGGATGAAAGTCACTTCCACGCCGAGCTGACCCATTGCTTTGGTTAGCCCGTAGCAAGCTGTCCCCAATCCGCCGCTTATAAAAGGGGGGAACTCCCAGCCAAGCATCAATACTTTCATTTAATGTTCCTTGCCCCTGCTTTCATAACCTTAGCTCTTAAAAGAGGTTACCAATTACATAATCCAGAGATAACGAAAGTCCGCCTTCGTTCTCTCATTATCTTCCGCTTTATTTTTTGGTATCGGCAAAAAAAATCACTTTCTTAATGCATCAAGAAAATACTCCTAAAGCCAAAATATACGTTTCTAATAATATAAATCGGGTTTTTTGTGCTTTGAGGGCTAATATTTTTTAAAAATCAAAGGTCACTGACTATAAACGATTATCTTATAGGTCAATAGATGCCGGAAAGATGCCAGTGGTGCCGGTAAAAAAATATTCTATTTCTACTGAAATTTTTCCTGTGAAAGGAAAATTTAGGCCTGATAAGTCACTATCAGCCATCGAGCCCCCTGGTGCAGGATGAACCAGACACAAGAAAAATAAAGAACCACTCTCCTTATCATACCTTAAGAAGAGCGGCTCCTTGACACGACAAGATAATGCTGTCTAATCTCGTAGTTATTTGAAGATTATAGGTCTTGTGTCTTCAGGGTGCATCTGCTGTTGGCCTGTGTTCGCGCTGCTGCTTCATCGAGCAGGCAATAGACCTTCTCGCTTATTGCTTCGAGGGCATCGGCTGAAGTCATCATCTTTTTGCTCTTTATGTAAGCTTTAACCTTGCTGGCCACAATCAGTGAATCTCTTTTCTTTGCCATTAATAAACCTCCGTGAAAAACTTGAAGTCAATATTGTTTAAGCATCAAATCCGTAAAGACGGCACACTATTACCGGCCCTTCTTACATAAAGCAATTCGAATTTCCAGCAACAAAATTCGGAAACAATACAAATTTTCCAAAACATGGCTCTTTTCCAAAACCGGCTGAAATGCTGCTTGCGGAGGCATCATTAAAGTATTCTTCTTTTTCTGCACAGGACTAATTTTTTTAATAATCCCGCCCTTTTACTTTGTCGAAAATATTTCAGCGTTCGGCTTACGGGTCATTTTTCAGAGCCGCAGTTTATTATGAAGGTATTATCGGAGAATAAAAAATGCCTAAGCGTCGAAAAAACAAAAAAGCTCAAAGCACACTCGATGAGCTCATAATTGTAGCCTTCGCCGAGGACCTCGACCAGGCACGTGATTATGAGTCACTGCTGAAAAGCAACGACATACCTGTTTTAATAAAGCAGCAGGACAACGCCTCCGGCGACGGACGAAGAAACATTGCAGTGATGGTGCCGGAAGAGTTCATCGATGAGGCACATGTCGTTATCGAATCACAGGACAGCTTCGACGACATCTACGAGCTGCCAATCGATGAGCAGGAGGATGTATTCGGCAGCGAACCATTTGACGACGATTTAAATCCCTGTTGACAATTTTTTGCAAATATGCGGCAAAGCCCGTCCAAGGGCCTGCTGCGGACGCAATTGTGATGCTTACGGAGCTATACTATAATGGACAAAGATTTCCAGACGGAAAGAAGGAGTGAAGATGACCGCAGAGACAGCGTCGTGGACCGGCGGCTCGGCCTCGACAGGAGGCGCGGTCCGGGACGGAGGAGAAGCGACGACCGTAAATCCGCTGAAGAAGGCCAGATGTCCGATGAGCAATTCGAATTTCTTATGGCAATAGACGAATACAAGCGGAAAAATTTGCGCCCCTTTCCGACGTGGACAGAGGTGCTCGAAGTAATCAAGGCCCTCGGCTACCGCAAAGTCGCCGAGAGACAATCTCTCGAGCAGCTCGACAAACAAAACCAGCTTACCAATCCATAGACAACCGATAAGAAACTTTCAATCCTGGATAAACATTAAAATCAGCAGATTTCCCCTTTTTTTAAATTGTCAACCGCTTGTTTAAGCATCTGCCTTTTTAAAAATTTTCGCCCATTTACCTTGCAGGAAGCACGTTGATAAGGTAAATTAATGCATCCTTTTTAAGGAAGTGTTTGGTTATCAGACAATAAGGGCCTTTTTCGTTTGATGTAAAAAGGAGTGTCAAATGTATTATAAACCTGACTGGCCGAAGGCCAAGAAAAGAATCAATGCCTTTTGGAAAAACGAATTCATCGACCGCTGCTGTGTTGCGGTCTTCGCCCCCAGGAAAAATTCCAAACTTCCGCCCTTCCCGGAACTCCAGATGGGCCCATGGCTCGGCGGTCTGGAAAAATTCGATGATAACGATACCGAATCGATCACCAAATGGTGGACAGACCCGCAGCAGAATTATGAGCGAATGATAGCGTGGTTCGAGAACACTTACTTCGGCGGAGAGGCAATTCCTGCAACGTATGTAAACTGGGGCGCAATGGCAATGGCGGCATTTTACGGCAGCCCGCCGATATTCAAGAAAAACACAGTCTGGTATCCGGCTGTCATCGAGGACTGGAACAAATGGGAATGGAAGACTGACATCACAGATAATCCGTTCCGCAAACAAATATTCGATATAACCAATTATCTGATAGAACAGTGTCATGGCAGGTATTTCGTAGGAACACCTGAAGTCGGCAGCGCCGGCGATTTGCTTTCGCTTATGCGCGGACCGGACAAGCTGGCTATGGACCTGATTGATAATCC
>JBFZBH010000179.1:0-4416 GCA_041308525.1 Phycisphaerae bacterium
CTGACCGGAAGCAGTCTTTTCTACCATAGTATTATATTTTATAAGCTCGAAAGCCGGTTTGTATGTGCCCATAATCTTGCTTACAAGCAGCTCGAAGCTGGCGTTGGCGGCTTCGAACTGATAACCTTCATTTTCGAGTTTCTGGACCTCTTCAAGAATACGGCTGGCAAGCTGCTTATCTTCGGCGATCCTGGATTTTTCAAGCTCTGCGAGAATATTGGATTTGCCGCTAAGCTCGGAGATGAGAAATCGCCTTTCATTTCCGATAACTTTGGGGTCGATATGCTCGTAGGTCCGCCGGTTCTTGCGGAGTGCATCGACGTGGAGGCCTGCTTTGTGAGCAAAGGCACTTTCGCCGACGTAGGGCATATTCATCACGGGGGCGAGATTTGCAACCTCAAAAACGAAACGGGAAATTTCCGTAAGTGTGTTGAGCTTTTCGGGCTTTAAGGTTTCGTAGCCGAGTTTAAGCGAGAGGTTCGGAACAACAACGCAGAGATTAGCGTTGCCGCAGCGCTCGCCGATACCGTTGATTGTTCCCTGGATGTGGCGTGCACCTGACTGGACGGCTGCGATGCAGTTTGCTGTGGCACAATCAGTATCGTTATGTGTATGAATGCCGACAGTGACAGTCTTAAATTTGATGCAGACCTGCCGGGTAATTTCGGCAACATCTGCGGGCAAAGAGCCGCCGTTTGTATCACAAAGGACGAGGACATCTGCACCTGCTTCGCAGGCGGCCTGGAGGACCTTCAATGCGTATTCGGGATTGTTGCGGTAACCATCGAAGAAATGCTCTGCATCGAAGAGGACTTCGAGATTTTTGCTTTTAAGGTATTTGACGGAATCGGAGCAAATCTGCAAGTTTCTATCGAGCGAGCAGCCGAGGACATCGGTCACGTGCAGGTCCCAGGTCTTTCCTACGAGTGTGGCGGCAGGTGTTCCACAGTCAAGGATGCTGTTGAGGGAAACATCGTCCTGAGGAGTTGAATCGGTACGGTGGGTGCTGCCAAAAGCAACAATTTTGGAATTTTTGAGGCCGAGTTTTCCGACCTGACGGAAGAATTCCATCTCCTTGGGATTAGAAGCAGAATAGCCGCCCTCGATATAGTCGAGGCCAAGCTCATCGAGGCTTTTTGCGATGGCGAGCTTGTCTTCGAGAGAAAAACTAACGCCTTCGGCCTGCATGCCGTCGCGAAGGGTCGTATCATAAAGCCATATTTTATCCATACTTATGCGCCAAGGTTTCGAAACTTATATAAAAACCATATAGAAACCGGATACTTTAATAAAGAAGCTATTTTATGCAAAGGAACTGAAATGTAAAGATGAAAAATTCAAGGCCAGGCTGTCATAGATTGAAAAACATCCGGTAAAACCTTAGAACCAGAAGCGCGGGTTGATAGCAAATTTTGAGGCAGAGGGGATAAATTAATTAAAAAAATTCAAAAAATTGTTTGAAATTTCATTCAATAGTTTGGTAAACTTATTGTTTTTGCATAATTAGAGAATATTGAAAAGAATTCTTGAGCAGAAAATAAATGAACATAACGCAAATATTAAAACCTGCATGCGTAAGAGTGCCGTTACAAAGCAAAGAAAAATTTTCGGTGATAACCGAGCTTATCGATGTTTTGGATGCGAACAAATTACTGCTGGACAGGAACGCGGCGCTACAAGCTGTTCTCGAAAGAGAAAAGGCGCGAAGCACCGGAATAGGCTCAGGCATCGCAATACCTCACGGAAAATGCACGGCAGTCAACGAGCTTGTTATGGCAGTCGGGATAGCACCAGAGCCGATAAGTTTCGAAAGTGCGGACGGCAAGCCAGTGAAAATTATTCTGCTTCTGGTATCGCCTTTGAGCCAGACAGGCCCCCACCTCCAGGCACTTGCAAAGATAAGCAGGCTGATGCTCGATGAGGACTTCAAAAAAGAGCTTGAAAAAAGCAATTCAGCGGACACGGCCTTTAAGCTTTTGAGCAAAAAAGAAACGCTGATGAGTTTTTAAAACTCGAAACAATCAATCGATTATTTTCCCCGCCAAAGAAAAACCGCAAGTTACTTTCAGCAGCTTATGAGGATTTATCTTCCCAGAGGACGAGGCCAAGCTCATTCGGCTCGAGCAGGTCGCTGTGTCTCGGCAAAATTCTGATAGCATAACCCTGACGGCCTGAAGCTGTACAGGTGATTGAGCCATCGAACCAGTAATCGCCGTTATGGTCAACAGCACCGGCGCAATTCATTCTGACAGGCTCGCCGTCAACAATATTTCCCCAGACATCGACAGAGCCATAGTAAAGCTCTACGGAGATCTCATTGGGATTGATATTGCCGAGAGTGACTTTTGCCCGCACATTGAGGCGCGAGCCAACCTTGAGGTAGGTCTGGCCGCCATTAAGTTTTTCTTCTGGGTGTCCGTTTGTAATTTTTGTCTCGACGTCTTTAATAGCAAGTGTTGACCAGGCATTCTTAATTTTGGACTTCCAATCGGCAAAGGCCTTTACTCTTGCCATAGCCTGCGAGGTCAGATACTTCCACTGCCTGGCTGCGGGGTCATAGAATTTCGTTGTGTAATCTGCGACCATTCTGTGGGTGTTGAACAAAGGCGTAATCCATTTTATGGATTCTTTAACGCGTCGAATCCAGGCCCTCGGCAGGCCATCTGCACAGCGAGTATAGAACAGCGGGACAATCTCTTTTTCGAGGAGGTTATAAATGGCCTTGGATTCGATTGTGTCCTGATAAGCAGGCTCCTGATAGACCTCTCCGGCACCGATGGACCAGCCGCCCTGCGGGGTGTATCCTTCTGTCCACCAGCCGTCGAGAGTGCTCAGATTGAGTGCTCCGTTCATAGCCGCCTTCATTCCGCTTGTGCCGCTTGCCTCCAATGGAGGACGAGGTGTATTAAGCCAGACATCAACACCTCTTACGAGGTATCTTGCGACATTGACATCGTAATCTTCGAGGAAGACTATACGGCGCCTGACGTTGTACTGATTGGAGAAATGGATAATCTGCCGGATAATTTCCTTGCCCTGACTGTCTTTGGGGTGGGCCTTTCCTGCGAAGATGAACTGGACGGGCTTTTCAGGGTCGCTGAGGAGCTTAACGAGCCTGCCGGGGTCCTGAAACAGAAGATTTCCTCTTTTGTATGTCGTAAATCTTCTTGCAAAGCCGATTGTAAGGGCTTCGGGGTCGAGGACCTCTTCAGCCCAGTTAAGCTCGGTGTGATAGGTGCCCCGCCGCTGCATCTGGGCCTTCAATCTGCCCCTGGTAAATGCGACGAGACTTTCTCTCGAGCGCTGGTGAATTCTCCAGAACTCTTCATCAGGAATCTGGTCGATATTGTCCCAGTTGACGCCATCGGTGACCTCTTCGGACCAGTTTGCACCGAGGTATCTCTGGAAAAGGGAATTCATCTCCTCCGAAAGCCAGCTTTTAATATGTACACCGTTTGTAATTGAAGATATAGGCACTTCATTAACAGGAACGTCCGGCCAGAGGACGGACCACATTTTTCTGGAGACCTGGCCATGGAGCTTGCTGACACCGTTTCTGTAGGAGCTGAGCCGCAGTGCCAAAACGGTCATCTTGAAGGATTCTTTTTCGTCCTTGGGAACGATTCTGCCGAGTGCGAGGAACTGGTCTTTATCTATACCCAGCTTCGGATAATAATCAGCGAAATATTTTTCCATTAATTCGAGCGGGAATTCATCGTTTCCGGCCTTGACTGGGGTATGCATCGTAAAGATATTTCCCGCTTTCGTTGCCTCCATCGCCTCATCAAAAGTCATGTTCGAATCAGCCTTCAGACATCTTATTCTTTCGAGCGCCATAAAAGCAGCGTGGCCTTCATTCATATGACAGACAACGGGCATAAGTTTCATCGCTTCCAGTGCGCGAAGCCCGCCGATGCCGAGCAAAACTTCCTGGCAAATTCTCATTTCGGTATCACCGCCGTAAAGACTGGCGGTAATGGTTCTGTCCTGCTGGGAGTTCTCTAAAATATTCGTATCGAGTAAATAAAGTCTTACCCTGCCGACGGAAACATACCAAATCTGGGCCCTGACTGTTCGGCCGGGAAACTCAACGCTTACCAGGAGAGGCTGACCATCGGCTTTTTTAACAAGCTCGATGGGCATATTGTAAAAGTCATTGTCTGAAAAGACTTCCTGCTGCCAGCCATCCACGTTAAGGTATTGCCTGAAATAACCTTTTTGATAGAGAAGGCCGATGCCGACGAGAGGGACACCGAGGTCGGATGCGCTCTTCAGATGGTCGCCGGCTAATATACCAAGACCGCCGGAGTAAAGAGGCAGCGATTCGTGAATGCCGAATTCCGCACAAAAATACGCAATGACAGGCTTATCAGTTCCGGGGTAGAGTTTGTCACACCAGGTCTGTCCAGCCAGGTA
>JBFZBH010000180.1:0-4411 GCA_041308525.1 Phycisphaerae bacterium
GCGGTAATTGCGAGAAAATCGGGTGATAAATGGTATGTCGCAGGTATAAACGGGACGCGTGATGAAATGGAGTTATCGTTGGATTTATCTTTTCTGCCGGTTGTAAGCAAAGCAGTTTTAATTGGCGACGGCCCTGAGAGAACTTTCAGCAGGATGACTCTTGAAAAAGACGAAGCCCGTAAACCAGTCATTAAATTGCAGCCGAACGGAGGTTTCGTTATTGTTGTTAACTCAGATTAGTTAATTTCAGTTGAGTCTTATTAACAGAAGTGTTTATATTGAAATTCTGAGTTTTCTAAACAAAGCCAGTCCGCCCAATCCAATCAACAAAATCCTCGCTGGCTCAGGAATCAGCACCAAAAAACAGAGGTAAGTATTATTCTTCCTGCTGTTCGGGGGCTTTTTTATAGGTAGCGATGACGAGCTGCTGGATGTTCGGAGGAACAGGCTCATAGTGGCTCAGTGTCATCGAGTAGCTTCCGCGGCCGCCGGTAACGCTTTTTAGCTGGCTGTTATACTGCTTGACTTCCGAAAGCGGCACCTGCGCTTTAATCAAAACAAAATTACCGGGGAGCATTTCCTGGCCCTGAACTTTTCCTCGCTTGGAAGCAAGGTCGCCTGTGATGTCTCCCATATTTTCAGCAGGGGTTGTGACCTCGATGTTCACAATGGGTTCGAGCAGGGCGGGTTTTGCCTTCTGCAGGGCATCGACGAATGCATACTTTCCTGCGATTCTGAAGGCGACTTCTTTCGAGTCAACGGGGTGATATTTGCCATCGTAAATGGAGACTTTAATATCCTGCATCGGGAAGCCCGCAACGACGCCATTTAGCATAATTTCGTTGACGCCTTTGAGGACGGCCGGCTCGTACTGCCCGGGGATTGAGCCTCCGAAAATGTCCCAGGAGAAGACCAGGGAGGGGTCTGAATTGCGTTCAGCAGGTTCAACGCGCAGATAAACCTCGCCGAACTGGCCTGCGCCGCCGGTCTGTTTTTTGTGGCGGTAGTGGCCTTCGGCCTTAGAGGTGATTGTCTCGCGGTAAGGAATCTTAGGCTCCTTGGTTTTTACGGCAAGTTTGAATCGACGCTCCATCATTTCGAGCATAACACGGAGGTGCAATTCGCCGAGGCCGTTGATTACCAGCTCTTTTGTTTGCTGGTCGCGCACGACCTTGAAGCAGGGGTCTTCGTCGCAGAGCCTGTCGATGGCGGTGCCGATTTTCCCTTCATCGCCTCTTGCAGCAGGCTCGAGGGCAAGGGAAAACATCGGTTCCGGCACGGGCGGGACATCGATTTTTCCAGAAACGGACTGGTCGTGAATGATATCGCCGATTTTGAGGTCTTCGATTTTCGCAAGGGTGATGATGTCGCCGGCAGAGCCCTGTTCGTATTCTTTATTTTCGGGGCCCTGTGATTTGAAGATGTGGCCGGCGCGGAAACTTTTTTTCTCATCGTTACGCAGGATGTTGGTATCGGATTTAATCGTGCCGCTGAAAATTCGGATGTTCGAGAATTTCATATTGGACTTGGTATCGAAGCCTGTCCTGAAGACAAGCCCTGCGAGCGGTCCGGATGGGTCGGCCTTGAGAGTTGTCGTTTTATCAGCAGTCTTCAGCTCGACAGGTTTTGCCTGCGCAGGGGAAGGAGTGTAATCAGTGATAATATCGATAAGCTCGGATATGCCGATTTCCTTGCGGGCGTTTGTGAAAACGATAGGCACCACGGTCCCGGCCTTGAGGGCTTCGACGAAAACGGAGGAAATTTTTTCCTGGCTGATTTGCTCGCCGCCGAGGTAGCTTTCCATAAGCTTGTCGTCGGCTTCGATTACGCTTTCGATAAGCTCGGTGTGCGCCTGGCTGACTTCGCCAACGGGTGAGCTGCCGGAGCTGTTCTTTATGCAGTCGATAACGGAATGGTTGTCGGCTGATGGGAGATTAGCGCAGCGGCAGGCGCTTCCGAATTCCTCCTGTATGTTTTTAAGCAGTTCGGAGGGGTGCGCGTTTTCGGCATCGATTTTGTTGATGACGATTATTCTGGGCATTGAAGCCTTTGTGGTAAGCTCGAACATTTTTCGCGTGACGGTCTCGATGCCGCTTGCTGCGTTGATGACGATGATTGCGGTATCTGCTGCGGGGATGGCCTTGATGGAAGGGCCGATGAATTCGGGCGAGCCGGGGGTGTCGATGAGGTTAATCATTGCACCCTTGTGATTTACGAAGACGACGGCGGATTGTATCGAGTGCTGGTGCTCTTTTTCTTCGTCGTAATAATCGCAGATGCTGGTTTTGTCATCGACGCTGCCGAGCCTGTTTGTTGTGCCGGTTTTGTGCAAGATGGCCTCTGCAAGTGAGGTTTTTCCTGAGCCGCCGTGACCTAACAAAACTACGTTTCGAATTTCTTCAACTTTAGCCAATTCTAAGCCTCCAAACATAATTCTTACTGCTAATTCATAATTTTAAGAAAACCTGAATCATACAATAATTGAGCCGAAAGGACAAGGGCTTTTTAGGGAATTTCTTAAAATCGGGTTTTTTAAGCACTTACAGGACAATAAGGTGCGGAAAGCAAGAAAAAAGGCCGGGTAAAACAAGACCCGGCCTGAAAGGATCGAGATTCGGCTGTGGTGTTATTGTTCTAATTTAAGATGTTTCTCTAAGGTCTCTATAAGTTTTTCGGGACTGATATCTTGTTCGAGGACTTTTCCATCCTGCCCGATCAGGACAAACTTGGTTCCGTATGAATAGTTGTAGTCAATGTGAACTTGCGGCCGACTAAATTCGTTTTGCACTTTTGTAAGGGCAAATTGCCATTTTAAGGCATTTTTGTCACGGAAAAATTCAATCTGTTTTGTAAGGTTGTACTGTTTACCGTAATATGCAGGTGAAATGGTAATAATCACGAAATTTCCGGTTTTTTCGAAGGTTTCATAGGCTTTTTGAAGATTTGGCAAAACGTTTTGTGCATATTCCTCATTATTGAATGGGCCGCCGAAATCAAGAAGAACGAATTTTCCTTTCAGCGAGCTGAGATTAATTTTTCCGCCGCCCAGACTATCGAGTTCGAAATCCGGTGCAGTGTTTCCGGTTTCGGCGGTCTTACTGGGCGTCGGCTGTAGTGCGCCTAAATCAAGAGGGATGTTGTATTCTGACGGGTCTTTGGATTCAGGCAGATTGACCCGGGAATCGAGGACGGCCAAAAGTTTTTTTGTTTCCTTGTTCCAGAATTCTGCGGTTAGGACGTATGAGCCGGGCAGGACATCGGGGAATGTGAAGCTGCCGTCTTTGTTGATGTTTGCTGAATCATATGACTTTAGCATCATTTTTTGAAATTCTCGACTTTTTTCGAGGTAAGATTTGAATTCTTCGCTTTCCATAATCTGTTTTTGGAACTGCTGCCTTTGCTCCTTGTTCCAGCAAAGATAATCAACGGGAAAATCTATTGAAGGAAGAAAATCTATCTGTGATAAATCAATATCCGAGCGAAGAGAGATGGATTGATTTTGAAAATCCAACTGGCTGTCAAAAGAAGATAATATAATTTTGCCGGTAACTTTTCTACTACCGCACGGGAATTCCACATTCGTAATCTGGCCGGCTTTTACTTCACAGATTTGTTCGTTAACATATTTTGTAGTTTTGCCATCCTCTAACTTTATCCCTTTGGAAATTTGCACGGTTCCCGCTTTTACTTTGTCGAAGTAAAATTTTCCATCCGATGCAGGGTAAGTATTAAACGATAAGCTTATTGGCGGCTCATCACCTACGTTTATATAAGAGCTGTCGAGACGGATTTGCAGGTTTGACTTCGAAGAATCGGAGGTGCAGACTTTGCCTTCAATTTTTCCCCACGGTTCGAGGACAATTTGGCTATTTTCCTCGAACTGCTGCTGTGTAACGAAATTAATTCCCTGCTGATGAAGAATTACCAGTTTGTATGTTGCATCTATTGTGGGGAGAGTAAATTTGCCGAGAGAATCCGTCATTGCATAAATATTATTATACTTACGACCATAAGGAATGGAATGAATAGATACACCTTGTTCTTTTGTAGCAACGATGACTTCGGCGCCCTCAGCAGGTTTGCCGTCAGCAAGAAAGGCAAGGCCTGTCAGGGTTTGGCCTTTTTGAAGGTATATATCATAAATTTCCTCTTTTCCTTCATTGTTGAAAACGGGTGTCTCAGTGCTGTTGTAACCATCGGCCTCGATTTTGACAGCTATCGGACAATCCTGGTAGCCTATAGACATTTCATAAACAGAGGAATTTACAAGTTTCCCGCTTTGTGACTGCCAGGTAGGTTCATTTTGCCCTTTCCATTGAATGCCCTGTGTTACATAAAAGTGATTAATTGGTTGTCCTGTCTGTGCATCAAGGACGCGGCCGGTGATTTTACCTTGCGGCAGGAGCGTAAT
>JBFZBH010000181.1:0-4403 GCA_041308525.1 Phycisphaerae bacterium
ACAGTTGAAAAGACATCGATGCCGCATGCCTCCATTGCAGGTCTGGCGCGGTCAGCATGCCTGCATACCTTCTCTTCAAGGTTGCATCTGCTACAGAAATAGCAGGGCCCTGCACCGAGTCCGAATGCCTTCCATGCTCCTTTTAAGAAAATTTCCCTCTCAAGCTCTGCGACAATTGCCTTTACATCGGCATGGGGTGAAAAATGTATCAGGACAGCTCTGTTGTATGTATCTAAAATCTTTCTGGTCTGCTTGGGTGTCGGTGTATAAGGCGGGCAGACAAGGCACTGGCCGTATCCATCGCATCCGAACTGGCATTTGCGCCGCACCCAGTCTGCTGTCACTACGTCTGAGGGCAAGATAACCTTTGCCTCAATTACCTCTCTGTTTACCTCTGCCATTTCGACAAGCTGCTTGTCGGTGAGCAATTTGATTTTAATCTTTCTTTGGGTTTTCTTTCTTTTCATCAATTTCCTTTTTAATGCCATCCAGCAAATTAATAGCTTCTATTGGCGTCAGATTATTGACCTCGATTGATGACAATTTTTCTAATATGGATTTGTGTCTCTGAACAAAAAGGCTGTCTGAATCTGCATCTTTTGTTTTGTGTTTCGAAAGATGATCACTTGCAGCTTCCTTCTGGAAAGTGTTTTCAAGCTCCTTGAGTATCTCGCTGCTTCTTTCGAGAATCGGTTTCGGTATCCCGGCAAGTTTTGCGACATGAAGACCGTAGCTTTTGTCTGTTCCGCCCGGCAAAATCCTGTGAAGAAATATAACCTCGCCCGCCCATTCACGCACAGCCACGTTGCAGTTTTTAATATTCGAAAAAATTTGGGAAAGCTCCGTCAATTCGTGATAATGTGTCGCAAAGAGGGTCCGGCATTTTATATTTGTTGCGATATGCTCTGTAATCGCCCAGGCGAGCGACAGGCCGTCATAAGTGCTTGTGCCTCTGCCGACCTCGTCTAAAATCACAAGCGATTTTTCCGTCGCATTATTGATGATGTTTGCGGTCTCTGTCATCTCGACCATAAATGTCGATTGCCCCCTGATAATCTCATCTGCTGCTCCAACGCGGGTGAAAATCCTATCCACAAGCCCTATTTGTGCTTCCTTGGTTGGTATGAATGAGCCGCACTGTGCCATCAGCACCAATAGAGCAGTCTGTCTGATGTACGTGCTTTTGCCGCTCATATTGGGGCCTGTTATAATCATAAGGTCTCCAGCGCTGCCGCCGAGTTCGATATCGTTTGGCGTAAATTCCTGCCCGAGCATCTCCGCCAGAACCGGATGCTTTCCTTCGCTGATTACAAGTTCTTTGCCTTCTGTTATCTTAGGCCTGATATAATTTCTTTTCTTCGCAAGATATGCAAAGCTGCAAAGACAATCACATTGTGCAATCGTTTCTGAAAGGTTCTGTATTCTGCTTATGTAAACAGCCGTTTGCGAGCGAATCTGCTCGAAAAGTTTCTGCTCCAGCTCAAGCGACTTTTCCTGCGCTCCGAGTGCCTTTGTCTCGTATGTCTTCAGCTCATCGGTTATATACCTTTCAGCATTCTTTATCGTTTGCTTTCGCACATAGTCAGCAGGCACCTTATCAGATGCTGAATGTCCCACCTCGATGTAGTATCCAAATACCTGATTATATCCGATCCTTAAATTTCCGATTCCTGTCCTCTCGACCTGCTGCTTCTGGTATTGTGCTAGCCAGCTTTGTCCATCCCTCGAAATGGAACGCAATTCGTCAAGCTCTTCGCTGAAACCATCCCTGATAACTCCGCCATCCCTAAGGTGAGGCGGGCAATCCGGCTCAATCGCTGTATCCAAAAGGTTCGCTAATTCGTCCATGCTATCGCACTTATCCGCGAGCTTCGCCGCCAATCCTGCTTTAAAACCTTTTAAAATTTCCCGTAATGCAGGAATTTTGCGAAGCGTTTCCTTGAGCGACAGCAGGTCCCTTGGATTTGCACGGAGTGTGCTTACCCGTGATGCAATTCTTTCAATGTCTGATATATTCGATAAGAGTTTTCGTATTTCAGATAACTTATCGCTATTCTTTATTAATTCCTCAACCGTATCCTGTCTTTCTTCTATCGCCTTCAATTCACAGAGCGGCATACAAATCCATCCGTGCATCATCCTCGCCCCTATCGCCGTGATAGTGTTATCGATTGTTTCAAGGAGTGAGCCTCTTTGTCCCTCCGTTCGCATCATTCGCAGCACTTCGAGGCTTCTTAGGCTCGCTGCATCAATCTGCAGGAAATTACGCCTCTCAATTTTTTTAATAGACCTTATATGCCCCAGTGTTGTCTTCTGTGTCTCATTGAGGTATTCGATTATTGCTCCCGCAGGCCCGATTCCTGAATCGCTATCAACTATTCCGAAACCTTCGAGCGTGCTTGTCCCGAAATGCTTCAATAGCCTTTGTTTTGCCTGGTAGCTATCGAAATACCACCCCGGCCTTTGAGTGATTATCGCGCCGGTAACCTGCTCGATATCTTTAATGAGCTTTCTGGTCTCCGCATCGAACAATTCACCTCTTCTATCTGCCAGAAGGCATTCTGCCGGTGACAATCTCGACATCTCGTCAAGCAGTTTGTTTTCTTCGACCTTCTCGATGAAAAAGTGCCCAGTAGAAATATCCACCCAGCTTATCGCAGCTTGCCCCTTCGCCCCAAGATTGACGGCACAGAGGTAATTGGCTTCTTTTGCGTTCAGCAGGTCGTCATCCGTAAGTGTTCCTGCTGTTACAATTCGCACCACATCGCGCTTAACAATCCCTTTTGCCTGCTTTGGGTCCTCGACCTGCTCGCATATCGCAACCTTGTAGCCTGCCTGCAGCATCTTTTTTAGGTATCCATCCACCGAGTGGTAGGGGACTCCTGCCAATGGAACAGGATTTTCTCCCTTGTTTCTGCTTGTAAGTGCGAGTCCTAAAACTTTCGAACAGGTCTTTGCGTCCTCGTAGAACGTTTCATAGAAATCGCCCATCCGGAAAAAAAGTATCGCCTCCGGATACTTTTTCTTGAATGCCGCATACTGCCTCATCGCCGGCGTCAGATTGTCTTTTTCCATCGACATAGATGCAAATTATACTCAAACCCGCCCGTTTAACAACTCCGATATGATATCGAAGGCCATCTTTTTGCTATTTGTATATTTCAGCTGCCTTATAAGCCTCTTCTGCCTTTTACTTACGCAAACAGCTGCATGAATATCAAGTTGGTTGACCTCGAATTTTTCATTTATTTTTTCAATAAGCTTGTCAATTCCATAGCCTGTCTTTGCACTAATCTTTACAACGCCGTCAAAATCCTTCAGCAGGTTTTTCGAATTGAATTGCTCTGCCAAGTCTGATTTATTCAGCACTGCGATAACAAGTTTGGAAAGTATTTTTTTCATAACTTGCTTGTCGAGTTGAAACTCTTTTTTGCTGTTATCGATAATCAGAAGTACCATATCTGCATCGCTGATTATCTTAACGCTCCCTCTCTGTGCCTCTTTTTCAATCGGTTTGTTCTCAGAATTCAATGTTCTAATGCCGGCTGTGTCGATAATCTGGGCGTGTAGTGTTCCAATTTTGCATTCTGCCCTGACATAATCCAGCGTTGTCCCTGCAATATCTGTTACAATTGCCTTCTGTTTTCCTGCCAGAAAATTCAAGAGCGTGCTTTTGCCGCTGTTCGCAGGCCCAGCAAGGACAATCTTTGCCCCGAAAATAATCGGCCTTGCCCTTTTAGTATTCTCTAATATCTGTTCTGTTTCTTTCCTGATCTTTACAATCGTCAGATTGTTCTTATTTTTCAACCATCCGGAAGCTTTCTTCTTCAGCCCGCCTTTTATCTGATTTGAAATTATCTTTGAGCCGGTAAGTGTTTTGGCATTTGTCATTGCAAGTTTCGACTCAATTTCAATTGTGCTTAATCCTTGTGATTTATAAATTATTTTCAGAATATCGTCGGGCTTTATCAGCCTTGCCCCCAATTTCTTGAGCAGGTTCATTATGTCTGCTGCTATAAGGGGATTGCCGTGGCAGTTGATTGCAAAACAATCCTCCTCTTCGCAGCCGATTGTAACCTCATCTATTATCTGGTCTGCTCTTTTAATATTGCCAAGTAAAATCTTTCCTTTTTCGAGCCTTGCCTTCCCATCTGCTGCGGGCTCAAATGTTTTTTCTAAAATCTCCTTTGCACTGTTTCCAAAAATCTGAATTGTCGCTATGGCCCCCGTCCCCTTGCCTGTCATTACTGCTGCAAAGGTTTTGCTTTCTTGTATCTTCGGTTTTAATTTTTTATGCATTTGACTTTTGGATTTATATTATGTTTAGAATTTCAGATACAGAACCAGGCATTATAAATTTGCTGCAAAAACCGCGGCATTTATTCTTTGCTTTTCTCGTCTAA
>JBFZBH010000182.1:0-4389 GCA_041308525.1 Phycisphaerae bacterium
GCAAGGCTTTATAGAGTTTTTTATTAATTAACGTTTTACAGGAGACAGATATGAAAAAGTTACTGATAATATTCAGCCTCGCATTTTTCCTTTCCGGCTGCATACTTCTAAGCTCGGAAAAAAGAGAGCTTTCAAAAGATTCCGTCCCCGCCGTTCCTGTCGTAGCAACTAAACAAGTGTCTGTAGATGTAAGTCCTTCCACTAAAGAACCTTACAGAAGCAACTTAACAATCCATATTGGAGCGGGAGATGAACAAAACTATCGTCCTTACCAGTGGGCGGAAATTTATCTCGACGACGCTTTTATCGGAAGCTCAGACCGTTTGCAGTTATATCTCGAACCAGGCCAGCATAAAATTGCTGTAAAAGCTTCTGGTTACAAAACTTATGAGAAAATAATTACGATTCTGCCCGGCAAAATCACTCAACAAATGAGCGTCCTTTTGGAAAAAGAATAACTCATAACTATACACTTTGCTGATACCTCGGCAGTGTTCCATAATAAAGGGGCTGTTAATGATAACAGCCCCTTTTTGAAATCTCGCATCAGTCAATAATCCGAATTAAAATCCGACAAGCCAGTTGTCCGCAAAGACTGCTAAATCCTTGAAGTTGACGACCCTGTCTGCAAAAATATCTGCAACATTGGGCACAAGCTCGATTATCGAAAAGTCCTCTCTGCCGTTTAATGCCTCTCTTGCTGTCACGAAAAAGTAATCATAATATTCATCGTCCACATCGAAAACAAAGAAAGACGGGTCAAGCCATATCGGGCCGTGAATCGAACCATCAGGCCCAGCAGGAACTATAGCGGCTATATCACCATCGATTTTTATCTCAACCGGCTCGAATGGTTCATAATTATGCCCTACAAAATCAAGCAATTGGCCCGGTTCAATCCTCGACGTAAGCAGCTTGAAAACAGGCTGGCTATAATCATAAAGCTGCCAGGTAAATCCTGCTTCATCATGCTCACCGCTCTGCATATTTTGACTGACAACATACGATGGTATTTGGTTTGCTGTTATTTTCAGCAGAGGCATCGGAACCTCAAGATAAACACCGTCAACATAATCAATTCTTTCAGGAGGCTCTGGATATTCTGTCTTGTCTATTATCTTCGATATTCTCTGAGTGGAGCAGAAGGGCAGGTTAATTGCGTCACCCGAAGCCGGGTAATGCAGCTCTGCAATTACTTTACCGCCGGGATGATGACCGTAAAGTCTTA
Organism: Phycisphaerae bacterium; assembly: GCA_041308525.1. Lineage (GTDB taxonomy): Bacteria > Planctomycetota > Phycisphaerae > Sedimentisphaerales > Anaerobacaceae > Fen-1359. Next base: position 1,229 of record JBFZBH010000182.1, read on the forward strand.
TCTGAATCCAGACATCAGCACCGGGAAGTCCTGCCATAGGAACACCAGTTGCAACATCATTGTCGGTATTCATTGCAATCATATACATCATAAATTCCATTTCAGGTGGTACTGTCGAATAATACAGGCCTTCTGTCAGAAGACTGATCTGAAGATTGGCAGCCGGATTTTCTGCATACAAAAATCCCGCCCCCAAATCTGAAAACGGATTAAAAATTCCCGGCTCGAACATATCATCAACAAACCCGCCGTGAATAAAGAAAACAGGGACATCATGAACCGGAGCAGCCGTACTTTTACGAGGTGATTTGGTAACGGTCTTTGCTCTTGTTGCGTGCCGTTTCGCACCTTTTTTAATTTCATTTTTCTGAGCTTCCGTCAGACCTGTCCCTCTCGGCACAGAATTGCCGTCTTTAGTATATTTACCATAAGGATACATAAGGTTATTGGGATCATTTACGTGACCATTGGAATCCGATATTGTGATATTCCAGAAGGGCCAGATAAAATTAACATCAATGATTTCTGCATCGCCGAGAGTAAATACATGACAACCCTCATGGGCAAGAGTTGAACCTTTTTCCTTGTCCGAATCAGCAGGCCTGTTTTTCAAATAAATTACAGGTTTGCCCTGAAGGTTTCCATTGGCATCTTCGGTAACATGAGGCGCACAGCCGTTGGTATTGTTGTTATCGTGGACCTGGTTTGTGATATAGACCTTGACACCCTGACCGGCTCCGTAAGTATCATTAAGCTCTTTTTGTCCGGCTTCATCGAGCTTGTTATCCTCTCCATTCTGTATCTTGTCATCATTGTTGTTCTCATCGCTGACATTCCTTGAAATGTTCGGGTCCTCGAAGGCCACATCGGCCTGTTTTAAAATCTTATTGGCCTCCTTGACAAGCTCTTTTATCTTTTCATCCGTGATTTCAACGCCCTTGAGGACATTGACCTTCAAAGGCACCTTCACAACCTCGTCTGCCTTTGCGAATTGGACGGCTGAAAAGAAAATAACTATTACAAAAAAAGGAACAAAGGAATTTTTTCGCACCATTTCCGCCAATAACCATTTTGTTGGAGACATTTTCCAATCCTCCGAAAGTTAATTTGTTAATTTGTTCGAGAGCCAAATTATTTAAATATTATAACCTATTTACCCCCCAAAAGCAATTGTTTTTCCCGAAAAAACCTGAAATTCAGCCTCGAATATACCTTAGGCGGCAATTGTCACCGAACTTTTTTATCTCCGTAAGATGCAGGCACAATCTGTGTGCTGATTCGTCAACGGCTATTTTGATTGGGGCTTTTCCATTAGGGCCAATTACTGATGATGCAATATAAACAACAATCTCATCAGCCAAACCTGTTTTAAGAAATGAATTTATTACAGCCGAGCCTCCTTCGATAAGGACCTGCTGAAAGCGGCGTTTGCTCAATTCCTTTATTAAATAATTAATGTCACAAAGACCATTTTTTACGGGAACAGTTAAAATTTCTGCTCCTTTTTGCCTGATTTGGGATGCCTTTTCGAAATTTTTTTTGATTGTCTTTTTGCTGGTGATAATAAGGACAGGAGACTTATTTGTTGTTTTAATAATTCTGCAATTTAGAGGTATCCGCAAATTAGAATCGAGGACAACTCTCGTTATTTTTCTATCTTTCCTTTTAGGCACTTCTATCAATAGAGGGTCATCAGCAATAACAGTATTTATTCCCACAATTATTGCATCGATCCTGCGCCGCAGTCTGTGGGCATCGATTCTGCTTTTTTTATTAGAGATCCACTTTGTTTTTTTCGAAGCAAGGAAACCGTCTCTCGATTGTGCCCATTTGATAATTATCCAGGGCTTGCCAGCAGTAACATTCTTAAAAAATGGCGCATTTAGGATTTCCGCCTGCTTTTTACAAAGACCTGTCTGAACTTCAACACCAGCTTTTCTTAATAGCTTTATTCCTTTGCCTTTTGCGTGAGGCGAGGGATCAATCACAGCAACAACAACTTTTTTAACTCCTGCTTTGATTATCGCATCAGTGCAGGGAGGAGTCTTGCCGAAATGACAACAGGGTTCGAGCGTAACATACATTGTCGAACCTGCCGGGTTAAATCCTTTTTTCCTGCAGTCACTAATGGCATTTATTTCTGCATGCGGACCGCCGAATTTTTTGTGCCATCCTTTGCCGATTATGCGGCCATTCTTTACTAAAACAGCGCCTACCGCGGGATTCGGCTCAACAGAACCGATACCCTTGCGGGCAAGGCTTATTGCCAACTCCATAAATTTTTTATGAGGCCAGTTTTTTTCCGGCATTGTAAGCTTTCAATTTATTCTTTTGTGAAAGGATTTCTTTTTCCGTCAAAGCCGCCGGGCCAAAGTAAAGTATTTTTATGGGCCTGGCTCCGAAACACTTGGCTGCGGCCTTCAAGGTATAAAGAGCGTTTCGAAAAAAAATGCGGCCGAGCCACGATGGCGCACCGCTCGATGTGATTACAACAGCTTTTTTAGTAAGTTTCTTTATCCTGCCTTTCGGCATAGCCTTACCCCACGGCCAGTAACCGTAAGGCAGAAGTCTTTCGATGAATTTACGCATAACGGCTGTAATATTGAACCAGTTGACAGGAGCTGCCAGAACTATTCCATCCGCAGAATCAATTTTGTCGAGTATCTGCCTGACATCGTCATCTATGACACAATCGCCTCTCTTTTGGCCTGCTTTTTGAACGCAGATTCTGCAGTTGGTGCAAAATTCAATTTTTTTATCGAGCAGAAAAATTTTTTCTGTCTTTGCACCCTGCTGCTGTGCCGCCCGAAGCAGTTCATCGACAGCTGTATCTATCGTCGCACCCTTCCTGTAAGTTCCAACAATGGCAATTATCATTTTCGCCATAACTTTCAGACTCACTTTCCGAGAAGCTCCATAAATTCTTTTTCGTTGAGGACTTTTACGCCGAATTTCTGCGCTTTTTCGAGCTTGCTACCGGGGTCGGAACCAGCGACAACGAAATCTGTTTTTTTGCTGACGCTCGAGGATGCATTCCCCCCTGCCTCTCTTACCGCAGCTTCGGCCTGCGAGCGTGTAAAGTTCTGCAGTGTTCCTGTAACAACAACAGTTTTTCCTGCAAACTTTCCTTCTCGTTTTATTCTTTCGTGCGCAGGCCTGAC
>JBFZBH010000183.1:0-4388 GCA_041308525.1 Phycisphaerae bacterium
TTCTGCGTAAGCCAGACCGTTTCTTTCTCTATCTTGACCTGCAGTCTTGCCTGCCCGTCGTCGGTTGTATAAATCACAATATTCGGCTGCTGATTGTTGTTTTCCATAGCTTTATCCATATACCATTTCAATTCTGCCCTTTTTCCTGCTCCTAAATCCCGATACCGCTAATTTGACACTGATTATTAAAATTTTTCAAACATTTTCTTTAAATAATCCTAATCGCACATAATTACTATTAGGCTTAATTAAATGGCTTTAGTGGGATTTTATAACAATTAGGCGTAAAGATCTCTATAATTGCATTTAATCTGTTTCGGCTTGTTGTTTTTCGAGTTCTGCTTTTACTTTCAGCCAGAAGTCTCGAGTGCTCTCTTTCTTCCAGCCGTTCGGCCCGCCGTTCCACATCCTTGCATAGACCTCGTTATCCGGCTCTTTTCCCGTCTTTTTCGTATAAACCTTGCCGTAATAGGTAAGGTAAATTTGCGCCATCTCAATGCTTTTTTGCCTGTCGAACCTGTCTTCCAAAGTAAAATTTGTTCCGGCGATTCTGTTGACGTCCTTGACAAGAATAGGGGTAATCTGCAGGCAGCCCGCGGCTTCACCGTTTACCGCCTTATCATTGCCGCTCGATTCTATAAATATCAGCACAAGCAAAAGAATTTTAGAAATCATCTATACTTCCGTGAAAATGATCTAGGTACTAAATACAAACAAAATTTTATGTTCACTCTCTTTTTGCTGGGCTATGCCCTTAGAATTGAATACTGGACAAAAATGATTAGGTTGCTTCCGTTTTTTCTTATTTTGACTTCGAAAATAGCTTAGTCGAAATGGGAAATGAAGCTGCCGGCTATCAAAGTCTGGTTAGCCCCAATTGACCTGAAGATACATTAAAGGAGAATATTTTGAAGCTGGATTGCGCACTTGCGGAATTTATCTGCCGGCAGAGTGACTGTTTTCCATCGGGGGCTGCGCTGCTTCATATACCTGATATAATCAGCCAGCTTTATGCAAAAAAAGATATAGTTTTTCCCTTCGAACTCGTAAACCTCCCGCCCGTCGAAATCGACATCGGCCCCCGCGATATGGTATGCAAAGATAAATGCGGCGTTATGAGTTGCCCCGAAAAGCTCCTGCCATTTGGAAAGCCCGTCTATATCATCAGTCGTCACCCAGCATTCGAACCCGGCCAGCTTGACAAAGCTTCTTCCTCTAAATTTCCTCCCCTTTACCTCCGCTGCGACAATCTGCTGATTTGGCGGATACAGAAGATAGTCGAAGCTCTTAATATTACTTTTGCCCAGTGCTGCGCGCTTTTGCTCATCCACAGCCGTGTATTGCACCCTGTTATCAATCAGCCACTTTCCGAACGCCCTCTCGTAATCATTTATCCCGATATTTCTCATAAGTCAGAAATAGCCTCCTCCTACATCCTCGATACAGCAAGGGCACACTCGATTGTTGCAACCAGGTTAATAATCAAATGCATAATGACAGGAACATAAATTGACCTGGTTGTAATCCTTGCCCAGCCCAAAAAAAGACCGCCAATAAAAATACTCACTACTTGAAAGATGTTATATTGTGTATGAAGTATCGCCCAGAGAAATGACGTTATGACTATCCCCCAAACCACTCCGATTTTTGAATATTCAAGACCTTTGAGTAAAAAACCCCGGAAAAAAAACTCCTCCGACATTGGTGCTGCAATAACTACTGCAAACCATAGGAGCGGCAAAAAGTGTGCCGTTTTATAAGCTTGTATCATATATTCCGGAACGATAGATGTGCCTGAAAGGTCTGTAATTGTATCATAGCAAACACCCAATAAGATTACTATCGATGACCACAAAAAGACATCGCTGACTTTCGGCTTGTAAAGATTCAGATATTCCTGCAGGGGCATCTTTTTTCTAAGGTATGCAAAAAGAAATACAAGACCGACAACCACAGGAGTGTATGCAATAATCGAAAGCGATATATACAAACCATTATATGGCAGAGTTTTTCCGTAGGCAACTTCATCAAAATTCGGATCTCGCAAATCAGCCGCTACAAAAAAGGCGAGCATCACAGTTGCCGCAGCCAATAAATATGCCGCCCCTATGATGGCTGAAAAACCGATTGTGGTCCAGAATCCCCACGGTTTTGGCTCTATCGGCTCTGTGCTCGTTTCCGGAGGAATAAAAGGTTTCTGTTCCCCCTTATTAAATTCTGTTGTCTGCTCCATATCCTCGTTTTCAGCTTTTCAATTCAGATAAAAATTTTTCTGCTGCAACAACCTTTTGATTTCCCGTTGCCATATCTTTGACTATAATCTCGCCTTTTTGAAATTCCTCTCCTATGATAATACAATTTTTCGCATTGCGGCCCGATGCTTCTTTCAATTGTCTAGAAAGACCTGGGCCCTTATAACTGAAATCTGCTCTCAAGCCCAATCTGCGTAATGTAGCTGTTAACTTTACCGTCTCGTCCTCTGGCGTAGACTTTATGTTTCCTTCTTCGTTGTTAAAAGTCATCGGTCCTGCTGCAATCACAAAATAATCTAGACTTATTTGATGTAATTGTTGCTTTATTAAATCATCAAGCAAGCCTTTTTCCCTCAGCAAAATCTCCAGCACGCAATCACCGAATCCCATCCCCACAGCAGGAACATCAGGCCCGCCGAAATCCTTGAGCAGATTATCGTATCTTCCGCCTCCGCAAATTGCTCGAAGCTCACTATGCTGCGCGTGAACCTCGAATACAATACCCGTATAATAAGCCAGCCCCCTTACAATAGCCGGGTCAAACCTGCAAAATTCTGCTACTCCCATTTCGCCCAAAATCCTTCGATGTTCTGCAAGTTCGTTTATAGCCTTCTCGATTTCCTCATTAACACTAACTATATTTTTGATCTTCGAAATCGAATCGTTCTCCATAAACTGGATTATTTTTTCTTCCTTCTTCGAATCAGCAACCTTCTCCTTCAAAAGTTCCCTGAATGTCTCCTTCGGGAGCTTATCTTTTTTGTCGAGCAGTAAATACATCGCTGGAAGCTCACTCTCTGAAAATCCGGTCTCCCTTAATACAGCCGATAAAAGTTTCCTGCTCGAAATCTTTACAACTATATCATCCGGAGTTAATCCGACATCCATAAGATAATCAAGCGTAGTAAAAACTATTTCCGCATCAGCAAGAACACTCTCTTCGCCGATTATATCGATGTTCCACTGGAAAAATTCCCGCAGCCTCCCCTTTTGCGGCCTCTCCGCACGAAAGAGTCTCGGCACTGAAAACCATTTTATCGGTTTCGGCAGGCTGTTAATTCTCTGGTTGACCATTCTGGCAAGAGAAGGTGTCATTTCCGGAATAAGAGCAAGGTCCCTGTCGCCTCGGTCTTTAAGAGAGAAAAGCTGTTCGACGATTTCTTCTCCGCTCTTCAATGTGAACATCTGCAAATGCTCGAGAATCGGGCTGTCAAACTCAACAAATCCGTTGCGGATGGAGACCTTCTTCCACCCGTCAATGATAAAATTGCGGATTGCCATCTCTTCGGGATAAAAATCACGAGTCCCTTTTACCGGCTGAATCTTCATCTTTCATACCTCAGCAAACAACACTCGAAACTGCTTTCCTGCTGCCCGAATACTATAATCTATCCGAAACGAATCGTCAATAAATGCGGTGTTTCTTTGCTGAAATTAGTTTGGCCGCAAAACAAACAAAAAAGGCTGCAAGAAGAAATCTTGCAGCCTTTTTTAAGTTTGGCTTTATTCCCCGAACGAAGCCATGCCAGTTATTTTTTTCTTATAAAAATGCTTAAACTCCCCAGGCCGAGCAGGCATAATGTCGCCGGCTCAGGCACAATTGTACAGGATGGATAATCACCTTCTAATTCCCCGTATTCTGCAGGCTTGCTGTCGGCCTTGAACACAAGTGCATTTGCGAAAGTGCCTTTCTCAGGAATAATATTCGAATAGAATGTGAAAACACCGTGTCCGGTTTTCCCCGGCTCTGCATCGGGAGGGAAAAATGGACTGTTAAATTTCAGAACCGGTATTTCTATATTCAGACTCGGGTCTCCATTTCGATTAAAATATCCGCTCCAGCCCATCGCTTGCGGATTATTCGGCTCTGCCTCGCTTGTCGAAAATCCGGCTGGCACATCGAATACAATTAAATGGTCCTCCAAAGCACATCCAGGCTTAAGTATTAAATCGAGATGGCTTAAGCCCCAGTTATGCGCCCATTCTATATTAATATCGTATCTCCACCAGCCCTCATAGGGGCCTTCAAGCAGAAATTCTGCCGTGCTTGTTCCTTTAATATACGGCGTGACAACATCTGCTGATAACGGCCCGGATAAAATTAGAAGTGTTAAAATGCAGAAAATAAATGTAAAA
>JBFZBH010000184.1:0-4362 GCA_041308525.1 Phycisphaerae bacterium
TTGTGTGGTTTCAGTTTATTATGTGCCAGCTTGTGGCGATTGTGATGCTGAGCACATCGATAAGCGATGAGATATATCATAAGACGCTGGGCGTATTGATGACTACGCCGATAAACAGCTTCCAAATAGTTGCCGGCAAGCTTTTGAGCAAGCTATTGCAACTTGTAATCCTGATTGCAATCAGCCTGCCATTGCTTGCGATAGTGCGAATTTTCGGCGGGGTGCCGTGGGATTTTCTTGTGTGCGGTATCTGCTTAACTTTGTCAACGGCAATCTTTTTCGGCTCTGTGAGCCTTTTCTTTTCAATTTGTTGCAGGAGGGCCTACGTAACAATTCTTGTAAGCTTCCTTGTCCTCGGGGCGATTTTCGGCCTGGTTCCACTACTTACTGCCATGCTTTATGATGCTTTCAGATGGAGCGAACATACGTATATGAATTTTTTTGCACATTCACATCCATATTTTCAAATGATTTTTAACACAGGGAAGCTGCTGGAGCCGCGCGCTACAGGGATGTTTAACATACATTGGCTTTTTAGCTGCGGTGTAATGCTTGGTCTTTCGACTGTAATTTTAGGCTTGTCGATTGCGCTTGTACGGAGAATTGCACTTCGTCAGGCAACGGGACAAGCCGGATTATTCGAAGTAAGGAGAAGAACTTTTCGGGAAAAAAGCAATGCTGCAGCGAGAGCAGGGACTATAAGGAAAGTGCGCGGCAAGCCTGTCTTGTGGAAAGAATTGAAGATGCCGCTTTTGGGGAAGCGGAAAAAAACAGTTATTGCCATTTTAATTCTTACGCTGCTTGTTCTCTTTTTTACTTACGCTTTCTTTGCAGATGAAAATGCCTTCGATGACGAAGAATTTCATATGCTTTACACAATAATCTTTATGAGCTTAGGGATGCTCTTTACGATTGTTATTCCTGCAACAGTAATCACATCGGAGAAGGAGTCGCAGTCGTGGCATTTATTGCTTACAACGACACAGAGCGACTGGCAGATTTTATTCGGGAAGTTCGCGGGGGCGGTTCGGCGATGTCTTCCTGCGTGGATTTTTCTTATGGGTCATATAATAATTTTTTCCAGTTTCGGTTTTATTCATCCTCTAGCCATTTTTCTTACGGCAATACTTGTTTTCTGGGTTATTGTTTTCCATACGAGTACAGGGATATATTTCAGCAGCCGGTTCAAGCACACGACTACAGCGGTGATAATGAATTTTGTGCTGCCGGCGATTCTGTGGGGATTAATACCTTTCGTAATAGGGATATTTACTGAGATATTTCGATTCAGATTTATCCGTTCTAATGATACATTGGAATATTACATCGATGTCATTCCTTTTATACAGAACATTGTGGTGATTGAAGGAACAACAAACACAACATATATGTATTCGAGAGGCAATTATAATTATAATGATTCTTTTCACTGGCCCCAAGGGCCGAGCGATGCGCTGGGGACAATTGAGTGGATGATATTTTTTATGCTGCTGTATTTATTTATCAGCTTTATTTTTTTGTGGCGGGCGAAATGCAATTTCAGGAAAAAAATATTTTAGTATTGAAGACAAAAGGAGAAAGAAGATGAGGAAAAATGTTTGTATGGGAGTTGTTTATTGTATCGTGTTTGTTTTGATTATCCCAGGGGGTGGATGCAGGGGCCTGGCGCAAAGTTTAAGCAAGGCGAGAGCGCACAGCTGGAACTTTGAGAAAGAAAAAAGCGGTTCTTTGCCGCGAGGGTGGGAAGCGGCAGAGACGAGCGGAAAAGGAATTATCGGCAAATGGGAGGTCATTAAAGATGAATCTTTAAGCGGGAAAGCCATTGCGCTGGTTGAGACGAAAAATACGGGGCGAACTTTTAATCTGCTGATGGCGAAGGGGACAAATTATAAGGATGTGGAGATTTCAGTTGATGTTAGGGCAATCAGCGGAACTGAAGACCAGGGAGGCGGGCCAATCTGGAGGGCGCAGGACCCGAACAATTATTACATTGCGCGATGGAACCCGCTGGAGAAAAATTTCAGGGTTTATTTTGTCAAGGACGGAAGGAGAAAACAGATTGCTACTGCAGATGTAACGGTTGAGCCGAAGGCGCCGCACAAAATAACGATAAGACACAAAGGTGACAGGATTGAGGCAAGTCTTGATGATAAAAAATTGATTGAAGTTACAGACCCGACATTTGAAAAGGGCGGTATGATTGGCTTGTGGACAAAGGCGGATGCTGCAGCTGCCTTTGATAATATCAAAGTAAAGGAATTGAAATAACTTTGAGCTGGGTACGGGAATGAATATGGCTGGAGTTGTGCTGGAAAATGTCAGCAGGGTTTTCGAGCGGCAAATAACCGCAGTTGACAAGTTGAATCTTCGGGCGGATGAAGGACAGTTTATCGTTCTTGTGGGGCCGAGCGGATGCGGCAAGACCACGACGCTGAGAATTATTGCGGGACTTGAAAAACCGGACAGCGGAAATATTTTCATTGACGGCAGGATTGTAAATGATGTTGAGCCGAAGGACAGGGACGTTGCGATGGTTTTTCAAAATTTCGCGCTATATCCGCATATGAATGTTTTCGAAAATATTGCTTTTCCGCTTAGGATGCGAAAGATACGGGGGGAGGAATTGGAAAAAAAGGTCAGGGATGCAGCGGGGATACTTGGCATCTTGGATTTGCTTGGGCGCAAATCCGGCAGTCTTTCGGGCGGACAGTGCCAGCGGGCCGCAATCGGAAGGGCGATTGTGCGGAGGCCGAAGGTTTTTTTGTATGATGAGCCGATGAGCAATATCGATGCACAGCTTAGAAGCGAGATGCGCGGGGAGCTGAAGGCGATACACGGGAAAGTAAAGACGACGACGATATATGTTACGCATGACCAGGCTGAGGCGATGGCACTGGCAGACAATATATGTGTTATGAACAAGGGAAGGATTCACCAGACAGGAACACCGCAGGAGATTTATAACAGGCCGGCAGACAGGTTTACAGCATCATTTTTCGGAATGCCTGCGATGAATTTTTTCGAAGGCAGGGCAGTTAGAAAAGATGGACGGCTGTATTTTGTTTTGGGCGAGGAGAGGATAATTTTGCCGGAACGGTTCGAGGCTATTCCTGGAGAATATTATGATAAAGAGCTGGTGTTGGGCATCAGGCCGCAGGATTTGTATCTGAAAAAGAGTGCAGCTGGTCAGGCAGATTTTGCTGAGGCGAAGGCTGAGACGATAGAAATGCAGGGAGCAGCCCAGAACATTTATATGGCAGCCAACGGTCTGCCGGAATTTATTGTTAGTGTTGATTCAAACGAAAAGACAGCGAAGGGGGAAAATCTGAGGGTTTATTTAGACGCTGAAAAGGTGCATATTTTTGTGAGCGGTGCCGAAGGGAAGTGTCTGAGTTCCTGAGGCGATATTATGTCACCAAGCTGGATATTGGAAAGCTGATTGAATACAGGCGTTTTGAAGGGCATTGAGAGCTTGACAAAAATTGAAAAATCTGGTATAATTAAAAAAATAAAATCGCGATATTTTAAGCGATTTCTAAGGAAGGGTTCGTGAAAAGGACGTTTTTTTATATTCTTTTAAATGGGGATAATCAATTGCTGGAGAGGCCCGGATTTTTATCAGCTGCAATTTTCTGCATTTTAATTTTTCTGACCTCACCGAGTCTCCAAGCCGAGCCGGTAAGCAAAGAGAAGGCGGAAAAGGCCGTTCTTGGGTGGCTTAAAAGCAATGAAAAGCCGCTCGATGCAAAGCTCGGCAGCAAGATTCGAAATGTCGAAACTTTTACTGACGAGAAAGGGGAGGCGGTCTATTATGTTGTCAATCTTGAGCCGGACGGTTTTGTGGTAGCGGCGGGTGAAGACCATATCGAGCCGATAATCTGTTTTGCTGAAGATGGACGTTTTAATCCGGATGATGATAATCCGCTCGCGGCATTAATAAAGAGGGATGTGCCACAAAGGAAGGCTGCTGTGGAGAAGATAGGTAAGGCGGGGTGGAAGAATGCCGGAGCACTGAACAATAATGAGAAAAAAATAGTCGAGGCGGGCAAGATTGCGGGGAAAAAGTGGGCAACATTCGCAGATGAGAACAGCCTGATAGAGCCGCTTGGCATAGGAACTGTTTCTGATGTTCGTGTCGAGCCTCTTATAGGCAGTACGTGGGGTCAGGCGAATGTACAGGGGTATTCGAATAGTCCGGCGTGTTATAATTATTACACACCGCCATACGGTCCCGGTGATTCGCGAAATTATCCGTGCGGATGTGTTGCAACGGCGATGTCGCAGATAATGCGGTATCATCAGCATCCTGCGAGCTATAACTGGATAAATATGCCGCTGAAACCCGATTCGAGCACGCCTGAT
>JBFZBH010000185.1:0-4327 GCA_041308525.1 Phycisphaerae bacterium
TTCATTCAAAATTCCCCTCAAAACTCCCCCTTTTCCCCCTCTTTTACCTTCTTTTTTCCTCTTTTTTCCTTTTTTTTTCCTTTTTTTTCCCCTCATTTTCCCCTCATTTCACCCTCGTTTACCCCCAACTTCCCCTCGTTTTGCACACCTTTTTTATCCAAAACAAAGCCAAAATTAAAATCGTCAAAAATGGCCCAAGCCCTTATATTTCAGCCATTTATGTCAATTTATATGCGATATCTGAGGTCAAAAACAAACCCAAAACAAAGCCAAAACAAACCCAAATTATAATAACATCATCAGATTCATTTTTCTCTGCGTCCTCAGCTTACCCTGCGGTTAAATTATTTTCGCACCACGACTTACGCATTGCGAGCTTTCGAGTCAGTACTTGGAGGATCATAATTCAGCAAAATTAAAATCCTGTTCTCTCGGAGCTAATTCGCAACATTCTTTTCACTGTAGATATCAGCAATCTCGTCTGCCCGAAGAGGCAGCCATTGCCCGCAACCTTCGTAGAGCCTCTGTAAATGCCGGTTTCCTTTGAGTCTGGCCACGAAACGGTATTTGTTATCAAGCCATTCTTCAAACATTATGCCTGAATAAAATCACCTGTCTGTTACCAGCACGCCACGACAGGCTTAAAAAGTCCTTCAATGGTATTAATTTTACAAAAATAACGCTTCTAACCGATATAAATACGGCAATAAATTAATGTTAGGACGGTTTTAATCGCAATCTTTTTTAATTAAATTGCTTATTAAACTTGGAGCATATCGGCATAAAATGTTTTTGAAACTAATATAAAATCATTCAACGGGGATAAGGACTTCGTTGCGGCGAAGGAAAAAAAGCTGAAAGGGCGGGTCATATCTTGCGAAGATGTCGGAGCCGCAAGCCTTCAGCCCGCGCTCCTGGATAAATTTATCGAGAAGGGCCTTATGGCTGTCATAATGTTTTTTGCTCCAAGTGCCTGAGTATCTGACAGCGGCCATTTTTCTTGCCGAAATTTCTTTTATAACAACCGATGCGTCGAGAGGTTCAGGGATAGTCTTCATAGTGTATTTCGAGGGCATAAGAAAACTGACGGACCATTTGTCCTCGACCTTTTGCTGACTGACGGGTGCCGTCATAGCAATTTTTTCAGAAGCTGCCTTTTGGTTTACGGGTGCCGTCATGGCAATGGATTCTTTTTTGCGGTTTTGGCCGGAAATATAATTAAAGAGCCTGCTGAATGCTATATTTCCAGCGTTTTGGAAATTCGACTCGACGACGGTTTCCGCTATTATGCAAGGCTCGTACCGTCTTATTTCGAACGCTCCCTTTTTTTCTAAAACAGAATATGCAGCTTTTTCTATTCCCACATTTTTCTCCGCATTAGAAGATGCACAGGAACATAAAAAAACAGCCAGCAAAACACAAATGATACAACTGATTAAATCTTTATTTTTCATAACTGTCCGATTGAGATTTTACATTTTTTGAAAGTATAATGCTACTGGTTTTTTATGTCATAGACCATCAAGGCATTGCCGTGACGGACATAGAGTCTGCCGTCACAGATAACAGGATGTGCCCAAAGCATACCGTCGCCCTTGGGGGTCTTAAATGAGCTGACTACATTAAAACCTTCCGGCGAGGCTTTCACAAGGGCAACAGTGCCGTTTTCACCAAAGCAGTAAAGCATCCCGTCTGCATAGAAGACAGAACCTTTTCCAATGCTTTTAGTTTCGTATTTCACGGTGCCATCATTCCAATTGAGACAAATCCAATCTCCTTTCATATTAGAACCGTAGATGAATCCGTCGACGAGAACTACACCACCGTGGTGGCAATCGAGGGTGATGTTTGCCCAAGGCTGTGATTCAATCTTTGTGCCGTCTTCAGAAAGTTTCAGTTTCGCGCCTCCTTTGCCGTAACCGCTTGTGACATAAAGGAATCCGTCGTGATAAACGGGAGTGTTGGGATTTACATCCTTTGGCTTACCTTGATAGTTTTTGCAGTCATATTGCCAGAGAAGATTGCCGTCTTTAGCATCGACGCCAATAATGAAGTTATCTGTCATTGTGACGATAATCTTCTTATTGCCTTTTTCAACAAGCTGAGGCGTGCAATAGCTGCTTTTCTCGCCGATACTTTTCGATTCCCAGACAATTTTTCCCGTTTTTTTATCGAGTGCAACCATAGTTGCTGTCTGGCCGCCGGGGGTGCAAATCAGAAGGTCGCCGATAATCAGCGGCGATTCTGCAACTCCCCATTGCGGGTGTTCGCCCTTAAATTCTTTGAATACATCGGCGGACCATTTTTTCTCGCCGCTCTTTGAATTGAAACAGGAAACGTTGCCAGTTCCGCTTATAACATATACGAAGCCGTCACTGGCTGTCGGTGTCCCTCGCGTGCCGGGACGGTTCTGTGTCCATTCTGCACCGTGGGATTGCTTCCACTTTAAGTTTCCCTGCAGGTCATATGCAAAGAGGAAGCCTTCATTGTTTATGATACCTGTGGTGTATAAAAGACCATCGGCAATGGATACGGTAGAATAGCCGTTTCCGAGTCCTTCAGCGGACCATAAAAGCTTCGGTCCATCTTTCGGCCATTGTGTCAGGAGTCCTGTTTCTGATGATTTGTTATCTCTGTTCGGACCCTGCCATTGAGACCAGTTTTTTTTTAAGGTATCTGAATCGACAGCTGCTGATTTGTTATTTGAGTCATTTTTTTTTACGTCGAGGCAAAGTAAATCGCCCTTTGAATTGCGAACGTAGATTCTGCCATTGGCAAGAACAGGGACAGTCCAGCATTTCCCATCGAGGACTTTGGCCTGTGAAATGACTTTGTAGCCTTGCGTCGATGGCTCGGCAACAACAAGATTGCCTTTCTCAGCCATAACAAGGAGCTTGCCGTCTGCGATACCCAGGCAGCCCTGGCCGAAACCTTCCTGTGACCATCGCATATTTCCGGTGTTGACATCAATACAGACAAGCTTACCACCCTCATCAACTCCGTAGATGTTTTCCTTCCAGAGGACAGAGCCGTTCATTTTGTTGCGGATATTTTTATTTGTCCAGACTTCGCTGACAGTATTGCCGGAAATTTTCAGAAGACCGCATCCCTTGTTGTACCCTGAAGAAACAAACAGGGTGTTTTCATCGATAAAAAGCGGGTCGGCTGCTATTACTTCGTTTTCAGTTTTCCAGGGGTGATACCATATTTGTTTACCTGTTTGGGTTTCGACTGCGAAAATTCCTTCTTCGCCGGATAATGCGATGCTCTTTTTGTTGTTAAAGGGCAGCGGCGTCGAGTAGCCGCTTGGACCACTGCCGTTTTGCCAGACAACCGAACCGTCATTTTTATTTAAAGCCAGACCGCTCGAGCCGATGTTATAAATGGCCAGCTTATCGATAATCAGAGGCGAACCTGAAACGCCCCAGGTGGAACGTTTAATTTTCAATTCGTCGAGAAGGTCTTTGTTCCAGACAATCTTTCCTGTTTCTGTATCGAAACAGTAAGCTTTGCCGTCTTTGCTTACAGTGTAAACTTTGTTGGCATCGACAACCGGGCTTGAAAGTGTCCCGCCTTCATACCATTTCGGGTCAAGGGCCTGAGAATAAGTCTTTTTCCATATCTCTTTTCCTGTCTCTGCGTCGAAGCAGTAAACGGAGTCCTCGTTATTGGTGTTTCCCATCGCTAAGACTTTTCCTTTGCTTACTGCGACGTTAGAGAAGCCTATGCCGATGGAATTTTTCCATAGGACTTTCGGACCTTCAGGGGGCCAATTAGCATTCCAGCCGCTTTCTTCTGATATGCCGTTGTAATTCGGCCCGCGCCAGTTCGGCCAGTCGCCTGCAAGACAGGCAGAAGCGATAAAGAATGATAAAATGAAAATTGCCAAAACTTTGTGGTTTGAAACCTTATTTATTGTTTTCATAAGTACTCCTTAAAAAATAAAAGGTTTAAAGAAACAGGATTATAAGCTTTTTTCTCTATTTTTTCAATCGAAAAAACCTAACCGCTGATAATTTCCTTAAAAGCGAGTGCTCCGGTAGGACAGGCATTAGCACATTTTTCTGCAGTAATTTTGAGACCGTCAGCGAGCGATTTATCGAAAGGCACTGCCACCTGAACATCGAAGCCGCGGCCGATAAAAGTTAAACCCAGAGGTTCTTTTGCCTCGTTTGCGATTTCTATACAAAGACCGCACCTGATGCATTTTCCCGGCTCGTAAATCACAAGCTCGTGCTGAATATGCTGAACGAATTTCCGGCGTTCGCCGGCATATTTGGCAGGGCGTGCCTGGAATTTGTCGGAAAGCTGTCGCAACTTACAGTCA
>JBFZBH010000186.1:0-4306 GCA_041308525.1 Phycisphaerae bacterium
GATTTGTATTTTTTCACATGTAGGAAGCTTTGACACATTTTTCGGAGGAAAAAAAGTGAAATGGAAGTTGGCAGTTATTATCCTTCTGGTTCATTCCATTTCAGGCGCTTTTGGAGAGATTTCAGTAGATATATATTTATCCGATTGTAATGCCCTTCTTCAACCCGAACCCAATCAACCTTATTTCTACTCAAATATTATGATCGGGACAAAGGTCGAAATTTATATATCTTCTGATACAGCAGAACGCTGGGGGGGAAGCGTTGCCCTTGCGGATACAAATATGTACAATGGTATTCTTTCTGCTCGAGACTTCAATGTGACAACTCTCGACTGGGAAGGCTCCCGCTTTCCTGATGCAGGCAAAGAAGCGGTTGTCTGGAACTGGGAAGAAGATTGGGGTATTTACGGATTCGAAATGCATACCGGCTCCACACAAATAAGGCCGGGAAGGTGGTTTGTCATTGATTATGTTCCTGCCAAAGTCGGCATCACAAAAATAGGTTTCTATGATCATTCAATAAATTGGTATGTTCCAATATTTCATCTGACTTTTTCTCAAGTCCCGACCCGTGACTTTAATAGCGATACTAAGGTCGATTTTAAGGATTTTGCCTGCTTTTCTAAACAATGGTTTGAGTTAAATTGCAATGAACCTAACTTCTGTCAGGGCTCGGATTTAGATTTAGACCATGATGTGGATGGTGATGATTTGTTACTATTTTTAGATTTTTGGCTTACAGGTGCCCAATAGCACTCCCATAGAGGGGCTCGACGATTGCCAGATAGTGATGAAAAAGGCGCTTTTTAAGCTTCCTTTTAAAATTTTAACAAAAAACATAAAAAAATTGAAACAAGCGGGCGTTGAAAAACGCCACTTTTGAAGTAGTGTTGTTATGCGCTTATTTAATTAAAAAAGTCAATGTTTTGAGAGGAAGGTTATGACGGTAAAATATTTTATACTGGCCATTGCTGTGATGCTATGCAGTTCTCCTGCTTTCGGGGACAGAACTTTAAGCAGGGAAGAGATTTTGCAAATCTTTCAGAGACTGACAAGCCAGCCGAGAAAAACATGGATAAACACAGGAACTATCGAAGCGACACACGAAGAGTACAGGGCGCCGAAAATTACAGATCCAAATGAAATCAAAAGGCTCGTCAAGGAACAAATTCAACAATATCAAGACAATACAAACAAAAAAGAATTAACCGAAGATTTGCAGAAAATGCACCTCGACGCAATTCCATTCAATGTTCAATATAAATTATCCAACGAATACACAATGAACACGAGCGCCATCGTTAAGGTCGATGGTGAAAGATTTTACTGGGAAATTAACGTCGAATCGCGAACGGATTCTATAAAAGCCGGAATCGATTTAACAGGCAATTTTATGCTAAATCAGTTCGACCTTAACGGAAATAAAAAACGGGTGTTTGCCTGGGACGGCCAGAATTATACAACGTATTCATTGCCGACAAATCGGGCAGTTGTCGATTCGAGAGGAAATATCCCGCATGTTGTCAACGGGCCATTGACTGCTGGTGTCATTCCGTGGGGTTTTGGCACCTATACGTACACCAGTCTAATATCTATGGATTCTTCGGCAGAAGAAAAGACTATCGACGGGCAAAGCCGGATATATTTAACGTTAAATAATTCAGAAGGCTTAAGACTCTTTGTTTTTGACGCTGCAAAAGATTATTCTGTGGTATCATATCAGATCACAAAGCCCAATAACCCGATTATTTTACAGCAGTACAGCGGCTACCACTTTGTATCAAACAAATGGGTGCCAGCAGCAATCCTTATAGAGCAGCATGATGCGTTAACCAATAAACTGTCAGGGAGCGACCTTTGGCAGCTAACAATGGTAAGCGATGAACCGCCTGCGTCTGACAGCTTTAAGATTCAGTTTGAGAAGGATGCCTCGATAGAATATTTTTCTCCCTTGAGCAATGAACCTTTGATATATCAGCAGCCAAGCCTGTTAGATGCAGAAGCCCTTCTTGCCGAAAGGCTGGAGTACATTGCAAATGATGGTGTGCAGCCTCAAAACTGCGCGACTGCAGCTATGCAATACGCTGTCAGCAGGCTGAAAAGTAATGTTCCAGACGAGCAATTTTCTCGGTTGGTAAACCAGACAGACGGAAAAACAAGCCTGTATGCGATGAAGAGATTCGCTGAGGACCTTGGCCTTTATTGCCGGGCGGTCAAAACCGACGTTACGACCCTAAAAACCCTGCAGAACTGCCAGGTCATCCTGCATATTCCCGGGAAAAATCACTTCATTAATCTTGCAAGCATCGATAGCGACTATGTGTGGGCAGTAGATTTTGCACACAACAAGTTTCTCTATAATACAGAAGTCAGTTTTTTCAATATGGACTGGACAGCAGGGACGGCACTTGTGATATCTAATCAGCCAATTAACGGTGAATTTACCGATATCGGAGACGATGAGCTTCAAAATATATCAGGAAGCGGAATAGGCTATACCTGCACAAGACTTCTGCAGAATTATAATGTGATATTTTGCGATAATCCCTTCCCAGGAGTATGCGGAGGAATGTACCAGGTATTTTTCAATAAATACGGATGCGAGTCGGCACCGCAGGGTTACTGCAATACTTCCATTCAGATAAGATACTCAGAAACCCCCTGTATTGAAGACCCGAATAATCCGGCAAGCTGCACCGTCACAGGAGATTGGACAAATTATTTTATGAGAGCTTGTATGTAAACCGCTGCCTCTGAAAAAAAACAAATAAGGAGAGGAGGAAGCGGACTCTATAAAGTGTTATTTTACAGGAGAGCATATTGACTCGACACAAAAGCATCCGTAGAATTCTGATGATATGAAAAGGCCCTGTTTTACGCTCATCGAAATGATTGTTGTGATTTTCGTTATCAGCCTGCTGATAGCCTTATCGCTGCCTTATTTAACAAAATCAAGACAACAGGCCAAAGCGATTGTCTGCAGTTCCAATGTGAAACAGTTAATGGCAGCTTTTATCGGTTATGAAACCGAGAACCGTACTTTCCCTTATGGTTTCCGGGATTCCGCATCTCCCCCGCCGGAAGGTTATCCCGGCAACATTGCATTCGACAGAACAGGATGGTGGTGGTTTAATTACTTTTTCAAATATTCATATTTAAGCAAAGATAAAAAAGCAACTCTCTGGTGCCCCTCAAGAAGAATACGCAATGATAAGCTCGACCATGTGCTTCACGGAAATTACGGAGTAAATCAATCAATCTGTAAAAGCTCATCAGGACTAAAAAGCAAAGAAGAATTCATTGGCAAACCCTCGGGATTATCAGCCATATTAAGACCAGCTGAAACAATACTCATAGTTGACAGCGGCTACAGCATTATCACCTGGTGGCATGCGGCTGATTATCCTCCTTTTCCGCTTAACAATATTTTAATTGAAGATGCGGCTTATGTGCCGGGACTTAAAATAAATACAGCAAGGAAGTTCTGGGAAGGACAAGAAGGAGATGCAATCCAGGGAAGGCATCCAGGCAAACAAGTTAATGTCGGATTCTCAGATGGTCACGTCAGCACAGTGAACTCTGATAGTATATTAGTTGAAAGGACAGATGACGGGTACAGGAATATAAGCCCTCTTTGGCGGCCGAAATAAAAAACTTCCCTCTTAGAATTTACCCTCGCTTAGAACCTCTTGTATTTCAATATCGCTCAAATATGTAACAGTCTTTGAAGACTTTAGATTGAATTCATTCTCACCGGGCAACTTTTCGTAGTATTCACTCTTTTGAGGAAGATATGTTTCGGAGTTTATATATCCTCTCCACTTTCTCAAGGAAATAGAACCATCATAATTTTTCTCAGACCAGGTTAAATCATATATTTCAATACCTTCGGCGGGAATTTCCAAAATATCGCCGGTAACGCGGCTCCATTGAGCATTTTTAGGAACCAGCGATAAATCCGCAAAAGGAACAAGGCCAAGAGAGCCTTCAATTGTTTCTCCGACATCAGCGGCAATTTCCTCAGCAAGCGGGAACGTCTCAATTAAACCGGAATCTGAGCTCTTTATTTTTCTCGTCTTGTTACGAATATCCCACAAAACAAGCTGGTTCTCAGTTTTTATGCTGCGAATCATAGAATTCCTCGATATCCACTGCTCCTGAACAGGGCCTCGCTTGCCGGGGACGAAACTTGCAATATAAACATTTTTAACCTTCTCGAGGGCCTTATAAAGCTGACCGATGCTCACACCGCTGGCGGAAGGAATTGTCATTAGAAAAGATGCTGCGATTAGTAAAATCGCTGCG
>JBFZBH010000187.1:0-4291 GCA_041308525.1 Phycisphaerae bacterium
CTGCCAAAGGAAATCTTATCCTCATAGCAAACAAAGACCATTCTATCATAAAGGGAATAAACAGTCTTTCCGGAGCCGCTTCACTCAAAGACCAGCAGTATATTTTAAAAACAGTTTCTGACAATAATCGCAAAATTCTTGTGATTGCAGGCGGTGATTCAATCGGGACTCTTTACGGTTCTTACAAATTTGCCGAGCATTTAGGTGTTCGTTTTTATCTTCACGGCGATGTCGTTCCGGATGAACAGCAAAAGTTTTCCCTTCCTGATGTCAATGAGACAGGAAAGCCTTTGTTCGAATTAAGAGGCATACATCCTTTTCATGATTTTCCAGAAGGGCCTGATTGGTGGAACCTCGATGATTACAAAGCTGTATTTGCTCAGCTTCCCAAGCTGCGTATGAACTTTTTCAGCCTGCATACCTATCCGCAGAGCTGGGTAGGTCCGGAGCCACTCGTCTGGATTGGCCTCGAAGATGATATTGCCCAAAATGGCAAAGTCAAATCTGCATATCCTTCCCGCCATATGACAACGATGACAAACCAGTGGGGCTACCGGCCTGTGGAAACTTCATTTTATTATTTTGGAGCTGCCGATATCTTCGAGCGTGATGATTACGGAGCCGATTATATGATTGGCGTAAATTTCTGGAACAAGGCGCCCGCTGAAACTCAAATAAAATTATTCAACGATATGGGAAAATTTCTTGGCGATGCATTTTCTTTTGCACAGGCTCTCGGCATAAAAACCTGTATCGGCACAGAAACACCCTTAACTATTCCAACTGCTGTCAAAAAAAGACTTTTGGAAAAAGGTATCGATCCGAACAGCGAGCAAACCGTACAAAAGCTCTACGAGGGTATGTTTGCCCGGATTAAAAAGACACATCCGCTAGATTACTACTGGTTCTGGACTCCTGAGGACTGGACCTGGGGCGGAAATACAAAAGAAGACCTCGATAAGACTGTCGCCGATTTGCAGGCAGCCGTAAAAGCAGCAAAAAATGTCGGCGCTCCTTTCACCCTCGGGACCTGCGGATGGGTCTTGGGCCCCCGCAGCGACCGCTCTATGTTTGACAGATTGCTGCCGAAAGATATGTTTATGTCCTGCATAAGCCGTGATGTCGGAATCGCACAAGCTGAGAAGGGATTTATCGATATCAACGGACGCCCAAAGTGGTCCATTCCGTGGCTCGAAGATGACCCTGCCATTTTAATCCCGCAGCTTTGGGCTGGCAGAATGAGAAAGGACGCAGCCGATTCTCTTGCGTACGGCTGCACAGGTCTGATGGGAATACACTGGAGAACGAAGGTTCTTTCACCAAATGTTTCCGCCCTTGCATATGCCGCCTGGGAGCAGGCTGCCTGGAACCCGAACTTCAACCAACCCTTCAAGCCTCAGCAAATATCTGACCGCCGTCTTGGAGGGCTGATATCCACCTTCACCGAACCTGTATCAGATACTAATGATGATGCGATTTATCAGGATGTCATTTATGACCTCGATGGCTATCTCATCAAAGTGCCCAGCGGCGTCTATAAGGTGACATTGCAGTTCAATGAGCCTCATTATAATGAAACAGGCAAACGCATCTTCGGTGTCAAGCTGCAGGGACAAACTGTAATAGAGTCTCTCGATATGTACCAAAAAGCCGGTAAAAACAAAGCTATCGATTATACTTTCGACAATGTAAATATTTCCGACGGTGTTCTTAAAATAGATTTTATTCGAATTGTTGAATTCCCGTGCATAGCAGGAATGGTAATCGAAAGAAAAGATGCCGCAACGAATACAACTTTTGTCCGCAAGATCAATTGCGGCGGCACAAGCTATAAAGATTATGAGCCAGACCTTCCATCTATCGAAGAACCCACAGGCCCGCGCGACCTGCCCTGCAGCGATTTTTATCTGGATTGGGCCAAAGCGAATTTCGGTCCCCAGGCTGCTGAACAAATCGGGAAATTATTTGCCCGTCTCGACGGGGGAAATGTAATATTTAGCCATTCGGGCTCATATAATGCCAATCTGCCGAGGCCTTCAACCTGGATTGATGGACCCGGGGGGATAAAAAAAGATAATCGTCCCTGGTCACAGATTCAAAATGAATATGCATTTGTCAATGAAATGGAAGCCTTGCGGACAAGAATCATAGGTGCAGGAAATATCGAGCAGTTCGATTACTGGCTCAACAATTTCCGTTATATCCGCGAGGTAGGCCGCTTTGCCTGCCTGCTTTCAGAATATGATGCTGTGATGGAAAAGGTCCGGAAAATGGACGATGCCGATGAAAAGAAAAAACTTGCCGAAGAAACCGCCCTCCCCGTTCGCAAGCAATTAATCAAATGTCTTGAAAATGCAAACCGCTATCTGCTCGAAACCGTCGGCTCTCCCGGAGAGATGGGGAATGTCTGCAATTGGCAGTCTCATCTTATTCCTATGTATATCACCACACCCGGTAATGAGCTTGCACAAATCCTTGGGCGTGCTCTCCCGGCCGATGCAGTTCCTTCGAAATCATACAGCGGCACTGCCCGTCTTTTTGTTCCGACAGTCCGCACCAGTCTTGCCAAAGGTGAATTCCTGTTGCTTAAGCCCATCATCCTCGGTGCTAAACCTGAAAGCGCTGATCTTTACTTCCGAAGCCTCGGCGAAAAGAATTTTCAAAAAATCACACTGTCACATATTAATAGGGGTGTGTATTCTGCAGTTATTCCTGCAGATAAAATCAGGGGCGACTTCGAATATTATGTAAAGGTGAGCACCGATAAAGGGGATTTGCTCTTTCCTGCATCAGCCCCGGAAATCTGCCAGTCTGTCGTACTTATGCCCTGATATTTTTTGTTTTGGTCATTTTTATTTGCTTTTATTGTAGATTGTCCTGATATAATGGTGTTATGTCAAAGTACCCGATATTTCTCGAAATGTCAGGACGCCGGGCTGTTGTGATTGGCGCAGGCCCAGTTGCAATTCGCAAAGCTGAGTCGCTTCTCGAAGCGGGGGCAAGGGTAGTTATCGTCTCCGATTCAATCGATAACGTTCTCGCTGCCCAGCTTCAAAACCCGAATGTCGAGCTTATCAGATCTAAATATTCCAAAAATTATCTCGCGGGTGCAGCCATTGTCATAGCAGCTACGAATAATTCGCAGGTCAACAAACAAATTTTTCAGGACTGCCAGCAGCTTGAGGTCCTCTGCAATGTCGTTGACTCGCCCGAGCTTTGCGACTTTTTTGTTCCTGCTGTTGTTAAGCGAGGTGATTTGCAGGTTGCTGTGTGCACTGAGGGAAGCTGTCCGGCATATGCAGGACATATCAGGGGAAAGCTCGAATCAATGTTTACCCAAAAGCATGGTGAATTTCTCCACGAGTTAGAGACGCTTCGCAAATGGGTCATTGAAAATCTTCCAGACGACACTGAAAGAAAAGTGATACTTGGAAAACTTGTGGATGATGAATCGTTCGATTACTTCGTAAAAAGCGGCCCCGATTTGTGGCACCAAAGGGCTAAGGAAATCATCAGGAAAAAATCACAGCAGTAAAATATCGGAAAACCAGTGTCTCTCAAGGCAGCCTGCGAAATTTATCCCTCGATCTTATCGATTGTTATTCGAAGGTATTTCTGCCTGTGACCGGTGCGCTTTTTGCTGTTCTTGCGTCTGCGAAAATACATCGGGTAAACCTTTGTTCCCTTTACCACAGATTCTTCTGCAGTCGGATTAAAGGACGCAGTTACTTTCGCCCCTTCGATAAAGGGATTGCCGATTTTGCTTTTATCCCCGTCCCCGATAAGAAGGACCCTGTCAATTACCAGCTTTTTGGCCTTTGGCTCTGCACCAGTCAGCTCTATATCTATAGTATCACCTTCTGCAACTTTATATTGCTTGCTGCCCTGTTCAATAACTGCGTACATTTCTAAACTCCTGTAAAGAACATTTGCTTTTCTAAAAGAATTCGGTATTATAGCCTTTTCGTTTTTTTTGTAAAGTACTTTGTATTTTTTATATTTAATTTTTTATTTTTATCGAAGAACTATGAATCTTGCGATGATTGATGAAAAAATCGTCGAAATGGACAAAATCAGTCCTGCTTACCTCGACCGGGGTCTTTATTTCGGAGATGGTGTTTATGAGGTTCTTCGAAGCTATAATGGCAAACTTTTTGCCCTGGATGAGCACTTAGAGAGGTTCGCAAACAGCCTTGCCGGCATTGAAATCACAGGCATCGCTATAAACCAAGTGCGGCAAAGCGTCCTAAAGGCCTTCGATTCAGCTAAAATTCAAAATGCAAAGATTTAT
>JBFZBH010000188.1:0-4281 GCA_041308525.1 Phycisphaerae bacterium
GCAAGGACTTTCGCCGGAGAGTATTCTATTGTGGCTTAAAGATGAAGACTTAAAACTGAGGACGGCTGCTGCTGATATACCTTCGGGGTGGAAGGCAATTGCAGATTTCCCGCGTTATGACCCGAAGGAATGGGTCGATAACCGCAAGCCGATTGGCGATTATCTGGAATTTTCTGTCAAGACCGACAGGGACACTTACAGGCTTCATGAGCCGATTGAGGTTACAGTAACACTGACGAACAAAAGTGCCGCTGATTTTAATGTAATTTGTCCTGTTGTGTATGACGGTGCTTTTTCCCGCATAGTAGATTTTCATCTGAAGTCACCGGATATTTCTTCTATGATAACCTGCGGCGCACAGCCTTACGGCCCGAAGGAAGAGAAGGCAATAATAAAGCCGGGTGAATCAGTCAGCGCAACCGATGTGCTCGAATTGGCAAAGGCTGGTGACTACGCAATTGAATTTACATACAAGGGATGGACGCAGCCGGGGGGATACAATCCTGATTACAAAGGAAGCATTAAAGCAGAGCCGGTCAATTTCAAGGTAATTGCAAATGATGATGCGAAGGCGGAACAGCAGCTTTTTAACGCCAAGTTCGAGCGGCTTATGGCCAAGCTGGCAAGAGAGATTGCGATAGACCCGAACTGGAAATATGCAAACAATACGGTCCAGCACGATGTAATCGGCATACCGGGGATGGGACCAAGGGCCGTTCCCTATATTATCGAAGTGCTTAAAAATGAGCAGAATAACACGGCACGAGAACTGTTATTCAGTGCACTGAAAAGAATTGCTGATGCAGAGATGGCAGTAAAAAGCGGAGCCGCTTTAGATGGAGAAATATTGTCCTTTTTTGCAGATTGCATCTTAAAGGGTGAGGCAGAGCAGGTTTGTCCGCTTCTTTTCGAGCAATACAAGACAATTCCTGCAGAAAGTCCCCCAAGCAAAGCGATTCTCGGCGCATTTTTTGCAGGGATGAATCACAAGGATGCAAATGTGCGAAAAGAGGTCTGCAGATACCTGATACAAATCGATGACAGGAAGGTTGCGGAATGTTTCAAAAAGGCAATATATGACAGCGACAGCGAAATCCGCCTGAACGCCGGACGTTATCTTGCTGCGGGTGAATGGCTCGATTTGGACGGATGGTTCGAGCAGGCTGCGAAAGAACCGACGTATATTCGATATCTTGCGGCGGTTTCGATAATTTCAGAAATTGAAACAACCTTCAACATTACGCAGGGCAAGCTTCCCGATTTGAAAAAAGAAGATTTTTCCGCAAATAATGAAAAGCTCCGGCAGTTCAGCGCAATCCTGCTTGCATGGAAAAACTGGACAGTCGAGAACCAAAGCTATGCATCGGATTTCTTCGAGAAATACCGCCAGAAGTGGGCCAGGCCTGAGCCTGGGAAGGAACGGCTGGACGAAAAAGCAGCAAGAGAAGCACTTCAGCGCTAGGGCGTAATTTTAAATTCCTGCGCAGCAGTAAATTTCAGTTCTATCAGACAGGACAGTTGCGAAGTATTTTAAAATAAGTCATAATTATAAAAGACAAGAAAGATTTGATATAATGCTTTCGCTGATGATGAGATGTTCTCAGGACAATTTTGGGCTGACGGAATCCGGTGTTGTTTTTTGGCTTCAGGTAAAAAGGAGGCGTAAGGAAGATGGCTAAGGGAACGAAGGTTGTAGTTGCGATTTTTGCGGTGATTGTAATTGTTGGGCTGATACTGCGGTGGGCTGCAACAGGGCCAAGGGCTTTGACGGTAGTCAATACGGGGGCGGTTGATATAAAGCTGATAGGCATCAGGCCGGATTTCGGAGATGAAGTATATGATGCACAAGGCAAAGTCGTTGAGACATCAATGGGGCCGGCAACCTACAGCGGGGGTTCGATGCAAAATAACCTGGCAAGAAGCCTGGTTCTGCAGATACCGGAGACGGATGAAACGTTTGAGTTTACGCCGTGGATAAGAATATACAGCAATGGCAAACAGCTCAGCTCTTCGGGCTACGGGTCTATGGAATCCGGCGGCGGGAAAGAAAGGCGTATAGAACAGGAGCTTCAGATACCTCGTTTCTGGAACAGCAGCTTTTTCGGATTTTTCAGGAGGCAAAGGCCGGTCGTAACAATCGATGTGGCCATTCGATATTATTACGGGCCGCGAAGGAAGGCGGACATTAATTTCAGCGGGCCATTTACGGCTGGGCAAACAATTGCTGCTGACGGAAGGACGGACTGCAATCTTGTTGTTATCGAGGATAATTATGCCAAGCCGTATGAAACGGGGGCGCAATTCAGGCTGGAGTTTCCGGGGCGATACGACAGCAGCCTTCCGATTGTCATTTATGATAATTCGGGCGAACGGCATTTTGGAATCAGCCGGTCAACAAGCATAAGCCCACAAATCTCTAAGGTAGATTTTTATGCGAGGGGGCTTTTCCTCGAGGACATTGCTGGGATAGCACTCGAAGAGCCGTTCGAGATAAGATTCAATAATATACTTGTCCAATACCCGGGGAGGAAGGATTATCAGTACCCGCCGTATGTGTATGAAATGGCGAAGGCACTGAAGCTCGAAAATCAGACCCTCGAAGAAATCGAACGATATCAATTTTCTCAAAAACGGACCGATGCGATAAAAGTGATGGATGTCGTCCGGGGATATGCAATCAGACGCGTGGCGGATGCAATAGCCTATATGCAGGACTTCGATAAGTTAGATGCTGAAAGCAAAAACAAGGTGCGTGCAACTGTCGAGAAATGGATGAAGACGGACGATGCGACAATCAGGTCTGCTGCGCTTTTAGTTGCACTTCGTGCGGGCAAATGGCCGGAATATATCGACGCTGCGATAGAGTACATCGATGAGGGAAACAAACGAGGCGACTCTTCGGTTGCTTATGCACTACAATCGTGTGCGGCAAAGATGACTGATGAGCAGATAGCGAGGATAAAAGAATTAATTCTGAAAACCGACAATCCTGATTCCCGCAGACAGCTTATCGATTGCCTTGCGATGAATAAGACAGCCGCCGCTGAAGAGGCGCTCAAGGATCTGGCAGAAAGAGACGAGCCGTGGATTTGGTGGCAGGCGCTTATGAATCTGCAGAACAATAAAAATTACATCACCGAAAGCCAGGAAATTTATCAGAAGCTTTCTGACAAGATGAAGATGAGGTTTGTCCTGACGGCCTGTTCTGTGAACCGATGGCCGCCGAATTTCAAAGTTGAAGATATAAACGATATACAGGCGAAGGCGTTCGAGATGCTGCCGGAGATTTTTACAGCCGAAACAGCCGATATGGGCACAAGCACCATCCACAGCCTTCATAGGATAATCGCATCGCGGCTGGACAAAAAGAAAGCGACAGAGGTTTTTATCAATTTTCTGCGTGATGTGAACTCGCCGCAGGTTTACAAAAAATGGTATAAACAGAATCAGATTCCCTATTACCAGAGGGACAATATCTGCAGGATTGTGAGGAATTTGAATCTGTGGTATGGGGTCGATCTCGGCAAGCTGGGGGTCGATGAAGAAGCCGGCAGAAGATACGAAGTTGAACCGCAAAATATTCCAGACACAATAGAGCTGACGGCTGAAGTTCTCAACTGGTATGATAAAGACAAGGAGCGATTGGCCCCTGTCAAACTGATTTTCACCAGCCAGGTTGCCGATACGAGCGGCAAACCAGTCAATGGTGCAGCAGTCGAGCTTCAAACAAACAAAATCAGCCTGACCTCTGCAACAGATGCCAATGGGATTTTCATTTTCGAAGGGCCTTTCGCAGAACAATATTATCAGCTTAAAATTTCCGCGGATGGCTACATTAAAAGAGACATTTCAGTTTCCAAACAGCAGAGCGGACAGATGGCGATAGAATCCTATTTTCTGCGCGGCAAGGCAATAGAGCTGCAGAGGCCGGGAAAAATTACTGGCAGGGTAATCGCACCCGACGGCGGCCCGCTTAAAAAAGCCAGTATTGATGTTTCATTCAACGACGGCTATCGGCATATATCCGCGGATGCCAACGGACTGTTTGAAATAACAGCTCTAACGAGGGGCCAGCCCCTGCTTTATTACAGCAATTCAAAACAAGCTGACTTTCAGATAGAACGCGACGGGCAAACCAGAACCGAGAGCAAATCGGTATATGTCGGCCCATGTGCTGTTGTTCCTGTGAAACTCAAAGAAGGCGAAATTATCGAGAATGTTATCCTGGATACCTCGAAATCAACGGCTGCACTACAGATAGAACTGGTCGATACCGACGGC
>JBFZBH010000189.1:0-4258 GCA_041308525.1 Phycisphaerae bacterium
GAAAAGAAAGAGGCACAGCGCCTGTTGGAGTTGGAGGCTGAGCTTCATAAACGTGTTGTCTCACAGGATGAAGCCATTGCTGCCGTTGCCAGGGCAGTTAGGCGAAGCCGAAGCGGAATGAAAGACCCGAACCGTCCGATGGGCTGCTTTATCTTTCTTGGGCCAAGCGGCGTCGGAAAAACACTGCTTGCAAAAGCACTCGCTGAATTTCTCTTTAACGACGAAAGCGCGCTTGTCCAGCTTGATATGAGCGAGTTTATGGAGAAACATAATGTCAGCAGGCTCGTCGGCGCTCCTCCGGGATACGTCGGATACGAGGAAGGCGGCCAGCTTACAGAAAGAATCAGGAGAAGACCCTATGCAGTCCTGCTCCTTGACGAAATCGAAAAGGCACATCCCGATGTTTATAACATGCTCCTCCAGATTATGGACCAGGGAAGGCTCACCGACAGCTTCGGCAGGAACATCGATTTTAAGAACGTCATCCTGATTATGACCAGCAATATCGGCGCCGACCTTATAAAGAACCAGTCCGGCTTCGGTTTCGGCAAACGAACCGTGGAAGCCAACTACGAGAAGATGAAAGACCTCCTCCACAAGGAAGTCGAGCGTCACTTCAGGCCGGAATTTCTTAACAGGCTCGATGACATCATGGTCTTCAAACCCCTTACAAAGGAAGACCTCAAAACCATCGTCGAATACGAGCTTACAAAGGTCTTCAAACGCCTCACAGAACATGGCTACAAAATGGAACTGACAGATGCATCGAAGGATTTCCTCATCGAGAAAGGCTACACCCCGGAATTCGGCGCAAGACCCCTGCGAAGGGCAATCGAGCATTATATCGAAGACCCCCTCTCAGAGGCTATGCTTCGCGGTGATTTCAAGGGTAAGAACTTTATCAACATCGATGTTTTGGATGAAGACCACTTGAAGCTTGAAGGCACTCAGGTTTCAGAACCTGTTTCGTCCCAAAAGGACGCACAGGAACAGGTCAAATCTGATTCCACATAACGTCAGCGTGAATACTGCCTGGTCTGTTATTCGCCAAGCTTTATTGTCTGCTTTTCAATAGGCCCCTGCTGGCTTTCTAAAAGCGAATAAAACTCGCCTTTGTCCATCCATTCAACTGCGCCGTCAAGACGTATTACAAGGCAGTCTCGCTTATCGAACATCGAGTGATAATCTGTTTCGGTGTATGCCAGAATTTCTTTATCATTCGAATCTGCCGTAATCCACAAGGCCCTGTAATGAAAGTTCCCGAGCAGACCCTGGATCCTCATATCTCGCATCAATCTGTCTAAATACTCCTCCGGCGGAAGGGAGATATTGTTTTTTTTGTATTTCATTATCTCCGCCGACAAACTTGTCATGGCCCTCATCGCTCCTCTTCGCAGGCCTGCCGCCTTTAAATTCATTAACACAATCGCTGCTAAAACAGTCACGGCAACAACTACTGCCAGCTTTACAATAATTATTTTCTGACGTTTATTCATAGGGTCCTTTATATTCGATACTCAGGGAAGAATTTTCACAATATTATTTTCGACCGCGATTTGACCATCTGCAAACAACTTTATGGCCTGTGGATATGCTATGCATTCTTCCGCAAAAACCCTCTCTGCAAGCGTATCAGCTGTATCAGACGGCATAACAGGGCAGCATCGCTGGACGATAATCGGACCTGCATCATATTCGTTGGTGCAGAAATGCACTGTGCAGCCGCTGACCTTGCAGCCTGCATCAAGGACTGCCTGATGCACGTGGTGCCCCCACATTCCTTTTCCGCCGAAACTCGGCAGCAGTGCAGGATGTATATTCATCACGCGATTCGTAAACGATGGCGGTATCTTCCAGTAACAAAGCCAGCCCCCCTGAATAACCAGTTCTATTTTTCCCCTGATAAGCTCTTCCTCGATGCGACTGCTGAAACTGTCGGTATCGGGAAAATCTTTCGTGCGGATTATTTTGAGATTTAAGCCGGCATTCCTTGCCTTTTCCACACCCCCAACCGTCGAGCGGGAGCTTATCACAAGGGCTATCTCGGCGTTCAGCCTCCCCTCTTTAATCTGCTCGAGAATATTTAACATTGTCCTTCCTCCGCCGCTTATCAGAACCGCCAGCCGAAGGGGATTTTTTCGCGTCGAAGTTTTAACGTCTGATGATTCAGTGACATCACGCTGAAGGTTTAATGAACGGTTGACAAGCTCATCGGCCTTTTGATTTTTTTCTCGCGGGATAAACTGCACCTGCCAGCTCTCGAATTTGCACAAAAGCTCCATCACCAGACCGAATAGCTCCCTTATGTTGTCATTTTTCACCTTGTATTGGCCGTTAATCTGCCGGACCGCAAGCTCGCTGTCGCAGTAAACCGCAACTTTGCCCGCCGCAAATTTCCTTGCAGCTTCGAGGGCCTTTATTATGGCCGAATACTCCGCGTAATTATTAGTCGCCTCCCCCAGGAAAAATCCCTGTGCGGCAAGAATATTTTGTGCCTCATCTTTTAGCACAAACGCCGCAGCCGCTGGCCCCGGATTTCCACGGCTGCCGCCGTCGGTATATATGAATATTTTGTCAGGCACCTTTTTCGGACCTTAAGAATACTTTAAACAGCCAGTGTCAAAAAAGTCATTAACCTTATACAGTCTTTATTTAAGAACTGTGTTCGACCTATATTTTATATGCTAATTTTGTGTTTTCCGCTCAGACTTCCATCGAATCACTCAACACCAGAATTCTCGTGCAGTTCGGACAGCGGATGATGTCATCTTTAGTCAGCAGCACATTCACAGACTCCGCGGTTATACCCATAAAACATCCGCCGCAGCTGTAGCCGGCATTTCTGCCTTCCTGCTTGGTTATGACTGCTATCGCCTCGCCGTCATAAGTTTCCGCCACTCGGTTGAATATTTCCAGATATTCTGAAGGTATCGTAGCAGCCTGGCTGTCCCATTGCTCCTGAATCTGCTTTATCTCTTCTTCATATTTGGCGCCGAGGCTTTCTGCTTCCTTTCGTTTCTGCTCCAGCACCGATTTCTGCTCCTCGATCTGCTCTTTCATTTTTGTGCATTCGGCCTCATCGATTTCGATGGCCTTGAGCAGCTCGAGGACCTGATTTTCTATTTTGGAGTTGTCCGCCTTGGTGGTGTTTAAATGCGTCAGAAGCGCCGAATATTCCTTGTTGGTCTTTGCGGTGTTCAGAGAGGCACGATATTTTGCAATTTCTTCGTCCCTGGTCTTTAGCTCCAGCTCGAGCCTGTCGCACTGGACGCGGGTAAGCAGAATCTCTTCTTTTTTGGATTCGAGGGAGTTCTGAAGGCTCCGGATTTGGTTTTCGTGGATAATAACATTTCTTCTGCATCGTGCTAGCTTCGCCTTTGCTGCTCTTAACTGGTTTTCTATACTTTGAAGTTTAATTAAACCATTCAATACTGGTCCCATTTATACTCCTTCTTGTTTGTTACCTAAACTTTTAATATATATCCAAGCACGGTGCATATCAACAGAAAATTTTTATTTTTCAGCCGACATTTCAACGAGACTATCTATTGACGCTTTTTGCCGCTGAGGATAAAATAAACCTCTGTTTGGCCCGTATTTACGGAAAATCAGCACAAACTTGCGGAAATTGACGCTGCCGGGCAGTTATTTCGCGGTCGATAAAGGCGGAAAGTTCGAATGAAAGAAAAAAAAGGAAAATCGCCGTCAGAGAGTTCGGTCGAATCACGTTATCTTGTAATGCCCCAGCATGCCAACCCCTATGGGACAATTTTCGGCGGAATTATCGTCTCCTGGATTGATATGGTCGCCTCGATGGCTGCCCAGAGGCACTGCGGAAAAGAAGTCGTTACAGTTGCCATAGATTCCCTCAGCTTTAAAGAGCCTGTACATATCGGCGAACAGGTCATTGTCAGGGCCTCGGTCAATTATGTCGGACGCACATCGATGGAAGTCGGTGTCGAAGTGATACGCGTAGAACCGGCAAGCGGGAAAGAAACTCTCGCGACTACCGCCTTCTTGACCTTCGTCGCACTCGACAAAAACAAAAAACCGGCTGCCGTCAAACCGATTGACCCGCGAACTGCACAAGAGAAAAAAAGGTTTAACGAGGCGCTTTTAAGGGTAGAGGCAAGGAAAAAACTGCTTAAGGAGCAAAAATAAGCTGTTTCCCGAAGTATAAGCCGGTCGGCCTAAATAGTCCGGCTCCAAAGATTATGCTGGCTTTTGCGGATTTAAACTTTATTTGCATTGTTGAAAT
>JBFZBH010000190.1:0-4248 GCA_041308525.1 Phycisphaerae bacterium
TGAACGGACCGTAAAATGCCGATGCAAACTTTGCAGCATAAGACATTATGACTGTGTCGTGGAAACCGTTTTCCTCCAGTGCCTCGCGTATGAATTTGATGCGCCCATCCATCATATCCGACGGTGCGACGATATCGCAGCCTGCTTGCGCATGCGAGAGTGCAATCTTCGCCAGCAGCTCGCAGCTGGCATCATTCTCAATTTTTCCATCCTTTACAACACCGCAGTGCCCGTGGTCTGTATATTCACAAAGACAGATATCTGTTATGACAAGAAGCTCCGGCACCGCATCCTTAATTTCCCTGACAGCCTGCTGCACCGCCCCGTTCTCACTCCACGCCTCAGAGCCAGTCGAATCCTTCTTCGAAGGCAGCCCGAACAAAAGCACCGCCGGAATCCCTAGAGAAAAAACCTCCTTTGCCTCTGCTGCGATTGTGTCTGGCGAAAAGTGGAAGCAATTACTCATCGAACGAATCGGCTCTTTCAATCCCTTGCCCTGTTTTACGAACAATGGATACACAAGATTATCGCTGCTGACAGCAGTCTCTCTCACAAGCCGGCGCATCGCCTCCGATTTTCTAAGCCGCCGCATCCTGATTTTCGGATAAGACATAACTTCTCCTTCACAAAGCCGATTTCCAATTTTACTTTTTTATTTCATCATCCGCAAGATAGCAGTCCGGCTCGAGGCACCAGTTTTTTTCATCCGGGTCGCCGCCTAAAAATCGATAGTTGCCTTTGCATAATTCGAACCACCGGCAGGACTTGCACTTTTTATCGGCAAATTTGTTTTTATTTCGAAGCATATTCAATACAGGTTCATCTTTATTGTTCCATATTTCCGGAAAGCTTTTTTCCCTCACACTGCCGACCGAATAATTTCGCCAGAACTGGTCGGGATAAACGTTTCCATCCCAGCTTATGCAGATGATTTTTTCCCCGATCCGGTTTCCGCCGTTTATTCGCAAAAGCTCGCAGGCCTTTTCGAATTTTTCATTTTTTTCCTTGGATTTTTCAGCTTCTCTTTGCATCCGCAAAAGCAGATACGGCCCGTCGCAGTGATTGCCCACCGTCAGAACCTCATCAAGAAGCCCTTTGCCGACATATTCCGATGTTCTTTCGATAATCGTATCGACAACTTGCCGCGATTGAATAGTCTCGGGCACCTCGCCGTAAAGATTCGTCGCCCTTCCTGTTCGAATCAAATGATAAAAACATATCCTCCTTATGCCCTCTTTCGCCGCAATCTCGAAAATAAACGGCACATACTTTGCATTTTGTTTAGTTATCGTAAATCGCAGCCCCGTCCTTATACCCGCCTGTGAGCAATTTTTGATACCATCCAGCGCCGCCCCAAAACACCCTTTAGATTGCCTGAAGCTGTCATGAAAATCTTTATCACCATCGATGGATATTCCAATATAGCTTACTTTGTTCTCCGCAAGTTTTTTAGCCATATCCGAATTAATCTGTGTGCCGTTCGTGGAAAGCACTGTTCGAAGTCCCGCCTTTTTTGCCTCGCTTAGAAGCTCGAACAAATCCTCTCGCAAAAGAGGCTCTCCGCCGCTAAATAACACAACAGGAGCCTTGACGTTAGCAAGACCTGCAAGCAGCTTCTTCGCCTCCGTCGTTGTAAGCTCGCCACCGGTTCGGACATCTGATGAACCGCTGTAACAGTGCATGCATCTTAAGTTGCATCGTTTCGTGCAGTTAAAAACTGCAACCGGACCCGATGAATCGACAGCCGAGTATCTTAATTCATCCGATTGTCCCGCTTGAGAGCAATATAGTTTCGAAATATTTATCATTTTAAATTAGCCAGTATTCAGTATGCAGTATTCCGTGTCAGTTTATTTTTTATACACAGATTCCATTGCCTCAAGTAAACCATCAATTGTGTGAGTCGCAGCCTCGATATCAATTTTCGCTCCCGCCTTTGTCAATGCTTCAGAAGTCACAGGCCCTATAGACGCAATTTTCGCGCCGCTCGATAGAACAAGCGATAGTTCCAATTTCTCGAAGAAATATTTTACGCAGGATGGACTTGTAAACGTAATACAGTCAATCTGCTTATTTTCAAGTTCTTCCATCATAAATTTCGTTTCCGTCTCCGCTGCAGCAGCCGTATAAACATCGAGTCGATTGATTTGTGCACCTCCCTCGCCAAGCACCTTATCGAGGTCTTCATCCGCAAGTTCACTCCTGAGCAGCAAAACTTTTTTGCCGTGCAGGCTTGTAAAGTTAATCAATTGCACAGCAAGCTGTTTCGATGTATATACATCCGGCACAAAATCGGCACTTATCCCGTAACATGCAAGCCTCTCTTTCGTTGTTGCTCCCACCGCCGCAATCTTCGAATGCCCTAAAATGCGTGCATCCTTCTTCAAATCATAAATACATTTAAAGAAAACATCAACTCCGTTTGCGCTCGTAAAGATGACCCAGTCATATTCCGCAATTGAGGTAAGTGCATCGAGAAATTCCGTCGAGCCTGTCAGCGGATGAATCCTGAATGTTTCGAACGAAATCGGGTTGCCGCCGGCCCGGATTATTTTGGTTGAGAATTCTGAATTACCCCTCGAATCCCGCGTCAGGACAATATTTTTCCCAAAGAGAGGCTTCTTCATAAACCAGTTGAAGTCCCAATCACTTCCGACCGCCTTTCCAATAAAGATAATCGCAGGCGGCTCAATTTTCTTCTCAGTACATTTTCCAAATAACTCACCAAGTTTTGATTTAACGATAACCTGTGTCGGCAGTGTTGCATTCGCCACAACGGCTGCAGGCGTCGCACTATCGAGTCCGTTCTCAATAAGCCGCTGCACAATCAATTCGAGGCTGGTTACAACCATATAAAAAACTAACGTGCCTCGGAATTTTGCCAGCAGGTCCCAGTCAATTCCGCTTTCTTCCTTGCCGGCCGCTTCCTGCCCTGTTATAAATATAATCTGCGAGCTAAGCGACCGTTCTGAAAGCATAAGTCCCGCATACTCAGCAGCAGCTATACCCGCTGTCACACCGGGGACAATTTCGAAATCTATACCCGCCTGTTTTAGAACTTTTGCCTCCTCAGGCCCTCTGCTGAAAATCCACGGGTCTCCCCCCTTTAGCCGCACCACTATTTTCCCTTCAAGCGCCTTTTCGACCATCACCTCGTTTATCTGCTGCTGTGTGAATGAATTTTCAGTTTGTCTTTTTGGAGTATGAATTATTTCAGCCCCGCTTCGTGCAAACTCAAGAAGGGCAGGATTCACAAGCTTATCGTAAATGATACAATCGCCAAGGCCTATAACCTGCATGCCGCGAATTGTAATAAGGTCCGGTTCGCCGGGACCCGCTCCAACAAGATACACCTTGCCTTTTTTCATTTTCTCCTGAGCCATAATTCAGTGATTTTCCATGTCTTCAAGAATCTCTCTGCCGCCTGAATCGAGCAATCTATTCGCAAGCTTCTCAGCGAGATCAATCGACTCTTCCAGCGGACCCTTAATCTTTTCCTTCAAGAACTTGCTGCCTTCCGAATCAGAAATAAAGGCTGTAATTTCAATTGAATCACTGTCAATTTCTGCAAACGCCCCGACCGGTGCATGACATCCGCACTTTGTAGCCACAAGAATCTGCCTTTCAGCAAGCGAAACAAGCCTTGAAATCCTCTCATCAATTGAAGAAATCATTTTCGTCACTATATTATCATCGCTTCTTGTCTGAACTGCAAGCGCGCCCTGCGCCGGCGCCGGAATAAACTCTTTAGGGTCAAGACAAAATGATATTTTATCCGCTTGGCCAAGCCTTTCAAGCCCTGCGCGGGCAAGAACCGCTGCGTCGAGCGTGCCATCAAGCACCTTTTTTAACCTCGTCGGGACATTCCCGCGCAATGCCGTCACCTGCAAATCCGGTCGAAGCCGTTTTATCTGTACAGCCCTGCGAAGACTCGACGTGCCTACGACAGCGCCTTTTTTCAATTCCTCGATGGATTTTGCTTTGACCGTTGCAACGATGCAATCCTCAGGGCACCTCCTGTCCAAAACTGCTGACATTTGCAGCCCCTCCCGACCTGCTGTCGGCAGGTCCTTAAAACTATGCACCGCAAAGTCGGCTCGTCCTGCAAGAACCGCATCTTCAATCTGTGTTGTAAAAAAACCGCTCGTCTTCAAGTCCCAAAGAGATGTCCTCCTGTCTTTATCTCCGGCTGATGCGATCTTTTTAATTTTGATTTCTATATCGGGATAAATTTTTTTCAAAGCTTCA
>JBFZBH010000191.1:0-4094 GCA_041308525.1 Phycisphaerae bacterium
CATCGTAATATTTCAGTTGAGTGTAAAATGCACCGAATGTTCCTGAGGGATTGACTATTACAGGGAATTTCCGTGATTCTTCAGGTGGTTTGCCGACAGGCCCAAGGGCGGTATAAGTATTTGCTATGTCTTTTTCAGAAAGAGCGCGATTGTGAATTTTTAATTCATCGATAATACCATCCAGAGAATAGTTCGATGGATAGGTCGCCCATTCGCGAACAGGGAAATCAGGTGTTTTTGGCGTCTTGTTTCTGCCAATCCAGAATTGTTCATTACGGGCAAGTATGGCGCTGCCCTTAAGCGGCAACTCAGATGCGAGTTTAAAATCCTGATATAGTTTGATACCAGAATTCGGGTCGAAAACCGCAGCGATGTGGTGCCATGTTGCAAGAGATAGGCCGACTTTGCTTTCCGGAGCGGCCTGTGACCTGCAGGTAATCCAGTTTCCATCAACTGCAAGCTGCAGACCGAAACAGCCGCGAGAATCGATCCCGAAATAAAAGCCTGCCTTTTCATTATCTGTTTGAGCAGCAACCGGACACCAGCTCCAGGGATAGGCATACAAAGCTACCCAGGCTTCAATGGTGAATGCACCATCAACCTTCGGCGCCTGTTCAGCGGGAAGGGTGATACAGGTTGTAAAACCATCAAACTTTATCGCCTTGTGGGAAAAACCATCGACAATTTTAAAATTTCCTTTGATGGTGTCCTTTTGGCCGCTGATTTTTTCCGTAATTATCCTGTTCTGGACATCATCGAAGTTCCAGAAAGCAATTAAATCATCCTGCTGGGCAAAAATGGAAGCTGTGTATAAAAGAAGAATCAGAGAAGAAACTTTTAAGCAACATTTCTTTTTGAACAGATACATATTCATCTTTTACTAAGAAAGTTTATTTAATACGCCATTCATAAACGCCCGCGGAACGGCCTTTCTGGCATTGGACCTGGAGTCTTAGCGCTGTTGTTTTTACAGGCTCGAATGTCACGGAATTAAATTTATCTACTTCCACGCCGTAGCCGCTGGGATTTTTGACCTCTTTCCACTCATCTTTATCTTTATAAAGGATTTTCCACCATTCAGGCACGCGGCAATCAGCATTGGCAGGGGACTCATCGAACCAGTAAACTTCACAGGAGGAAACTGTTTTTTCGGTATCAAGGTTTTGCTGCACCCATTGCAGTTTGCCGAACTGCGACCAGCTCCACCAAGTAAAGCGCGGGGTGCCTCTATCATAGGAGCTTGAGGGAACTCTTCCATCGCTGATTGCGCTGATGGGGTCAACGCTGCCTCGATAGTAAGAAGCCATCGGTGCCGGCGGCAATGTCCAGTTATGTG
The DNA here is from genome assembly GCA_041308525.1 of Phycisphaerae bacterium. Taxonomy (GTDB): domain Bacteria; phylum Planctomycetota; class Phycisphaerae; order Sedimentisphaerales; family Anaerobacaceae; genus Fen-1359. The sequence goes on from JBFZBH010000191.1 coordinate 1,337, forward strand.
CATTCGGTCCTTCGCCGATTACGGGAACAGCAGATAATCTAATTCTTCCAGCGCCCATAGGAATCATAGTAATTGTTTCAACCGGCTCAGCAGATTTGACAGGGCTTGGCTGGAGTTTACCTACGAGGCCGACGAAATCTTCTGTCCAGGTCGGAATCTTTTTTGCTTTCACCTTCAGTTCGATCGGTGTCGAATCGAGAGTAAACGGATGATTGGATGCCGGCCAGGGTTTTCGGACGACCTCGACTGAAGAAGCTGGATTATTAACATCAACAACAAGCCCGTAGTTCCAGGCAGTGGTTGGCTTAATCTCCCAGGCGGGCCATTTATCTGTTCCGCCGAAACGTTCATATTTTTCTCCGATTTTTACAGAAAAGGTGACGGGGCCGAGATTCAGCGAAGCGCTGTCCTGATTTTTCTTCCAGATTGTTACGGCTGGTTTCATCGGCATATTCAGATTAATTTTATCGCCATCTTTCCAGAGACGCTGCAGCTTGACATACGAAGATGGTCTTGCCTTTACATCCACATTCTTATCATTAATTGTTATCTTGGCATCTTTGCACCAGGCGGGGATGCGAAGGTAAAGAGGAAACCGGACAGATGACTTTGCGGTGAGTGTAAACTCAACGGTTTCATCGAATGGATAATTTGTTTTTTGTGCGATTGTGACCTCGCTTCCATCTGAGACTTTTGCCTTGACTTCAGATTCGCAATAAAAAATTGCAGCAAGGCCGTTGTCCGGTGTGGCCATCCACAAACATTCAGCGAAATAAGGCCAGCCCATTGCTACGTTGTGCTGGCAGCAGCGGTGGTCATGAGGGTTCATCACCTGCATATGTCCGCCGTTGGCGAGTTCCGGTTCCTTACTTCGGCTATCCGAATTAACCTGATTAGGAGATGTAAGGTATCGGAGGGCCTTTAAATCGGCGGTCATCGTTGCGGGGAAGGTGTTGAAGGCAATGTTCTCACAGCGGTCGGCCCATTTTGTATCGCCCGTAATGCGAAAGAGAATCTGCTCTGACCTCATCATCTCGATTGCGCCGCAGGTTTCGATTGCCTGCCTTGGGTCGGTATATCCGGGCCTTGCGAACTCATCGCCGCCGAACATTCCGCCGGGGACCTGACCGTAAATATTCATTATGTTTTCCCAGTTATTTTCAGAGGCCTGGAGATGTTTGGCGTCTTTGGACTGCTGATAGTAAATTGCAGGTTTTCGAAATCCTTGTGAAAAATCGACGTTATGGCCGCCGGTGGCGATATTCATCCAGCTTGAACCAGTTCTCATCAATTTATCGGCCAGCTCGAGCAGCTTTTTTTCTCCGGTTCGGTTATAAAGCCAGTAAACGCTGTTGAGGTTGTCGCCGTTTCGGGGCACCTGCCAGCCGCCGGAGAAGAATCTATTGTCCGGGATAGTCAATTGCCAGAGAAAATATTTTGTCATAAGGTCAATTACTCTTTGATCGCCTGTGTATTCATAGTAGGTTTGAAGAGCGGCAAGCATTGACATATTGGGCATAAGGTCCGGAGCGCCTTTGCCGTCGCCGACGTTGGACTTGGTCCCGAAGTAGCCGTCTGGCCGCTGCGTTGCGAAGGCGTTTTCGAGCCAAAGCTTCGCCTCATCAATGTGTTTTTTGTCACCGAGAACAAAGGCCATCGAAGTATAGCCCCTTAGCCAGTAGGGAAGCTCTTCCCAGCCGCTGTGACCTTCTCCTTTGGGATTGAGCCAGGCATTGTTTTCTTTTTTGAGGAAGCTGCTGATTTCACCGAGATTTCCGACGAAACCATCGGCCTGTAGTTCGAGCTGTTTTCGAAGCCACCCTTGGGGCTTGATGGCGCCGCAGGGAAGCTTCACAAGGGGACTGGGCAGCAGGGGAGGTCTGTTGCCGAAATAGTAACTGTTTACACCATTGCCGTCGGGACGGTCAACTACAGTGAAGCTTTCCTGGGCGGAAGAACAACCAGCGGAAATAAAAACGATTGCTGCAAAAAACACAAAAGACAGTTTCATATTCGCTCCTTTATAAAAGTTTGTTTTGAAAAAATAAAATTTTTGGCTGCATTCACCCCTCAAAATCGGATGTCCATCAAGAAGATAAATGGTTTTATGCACCGTGATAACAAAGGTCAAGAATCTTTCGAACATCCTTTAAATTTGCGAGCTTCGGGTTGGCCTTGTAATCGGGCAGGACCATGCATTGTTTTGCAAGGCCGGCAAGCTCTTCGGGCGGCACGCCGAATTGTTTCAGGTTAAGGTACATACCGATTTTTTTCAAAAACTTTTCGAGTTCGTCACAGAAGGCCTTTGCTGCTGCGTTATCGTTTTTAGACTGCAGCTTGTTGTTAAAAATCCTCGCGATGGCTGCAAATTTTTCCACTGCTGATTTGTAGGTATATCGTGCAAATTCCGGATAAGTAATTGCAAGAGCCTCACCGTGCATTACATTAGGGTACATACCGCCGATTGCCATTCCCATGCCGTGAGGAAGTGTTACACCAGCGTTAGCGATACAAAGGCCTCCGAGGGTATCGGCCCAGGCCATAGCAGTGCGGGCTTCCATATTTTTGCCGTCTTTAACTGCAGCAGGAAGGTATTGCACGACAATCCTTATCGCTTCTTTTGCCATCATTTCCGTGTAAGGCGAGGCATTCGGATGAATAAACGATTCGAATGCGTGAGCGAAGACATCGAAGCCTGTAGATGCGGTTATGTGTTTGGGCACACTTACCACCAAGTCTGGATCAACAATGCCTACTT
>JBFZBH010000192.1:0-4198 GCA_041308525.1 Phycisphaerae bacterium
ATTATGTTTTTGACATCGATAGCAAAGAGCGAACAGCTTCGGGCGACGATTTTCTGGCTGATGGGAAATATTACGGAAAAAGACTGGGCAGTTTTGAAAATCAGCTCGATTTGCATCATCGGCGGAATAATTGTTTTATGGAGCATCTGCAAGGGATTAAATGCGATGAGCCTTGGAGAAAATGAGGCGCGTGGGCTTGGGGTGGATACAAGGAAGGTAAAGGCAATCGCCTTCGGTTTTACAGCATTTATAACAGCGGTGGCTGTAAGTTTAAGCGGGCTGGTCGGATTCGTAGGATTGATTGTGCCGCATGGCGTTCGCCTTGTTTTCGGGCCGGACCACAGGCAGCTTTTGCCTGTCAGCGCGATAACGGGCGCAATATTTCTTGTTATAGCAGATACAATCTCCCGGTCTCTTTTCGGACAGGAACAATTGCCTGTGGGAGTGATAACGGCCATAGCAGGCGGGCCGTTTTTCTTAGTGCTCTTGGGAAGATACAGCAGAAAGATAAGCTGGCTTAGATGAACGAGATGATAAAAGTAAAAAATCTGGATTTCAGTTATGGTGAGCAGCCGATTTTGCGGTCGCTTTCCTTTGATGTGACAAAGAAAGAATTTGTCAGCATAGCAGGACCGAACGGGGCCGGAAAAACAACCCTGCTTAATCTGCTTAGCGGCTCTTTGAAGTCGCAATCCGGCACGATAGAAATCGATTCGCAGCCGATACAGAATTATTCTGTTAGAAGTCTTGCTCAAAAAATTGCAGTGGTCCGCCAGGAGTTTGTGCCGGTATTCGATTTTACAGTTGCCGAAATTGTTTCGATGGCAAGGATACCTTACTGCGATACGTTCGGATTCGAGGGAGAATCCGACAGGAAAATAATCAAAGAGGCGATGGAGATAACAGAGACACTTCAGTTTGCATCGAGGGCTCTGAGAAATTTAAGCAGCGGCGAAAGACAGCGTGTATTTATCGCACGGGCACTGGCACAGGACACACCGATACTGCTTTTGGATGAGCCGACAAGCTTTCTGGATATTAAACATCAGGTCAATATATTTGATTTGCTCAAAAGCGCGCAGCAGGAAAAAGATAAAACCATAATTGCGATAACGCATGATATTAATCTTGCTGCACAATATTCGGAAAATATCCTGCTGATGGGGGCAGAGGGAGATTATAAGCACGGCCCGACAAGAGAAATTCTTGTTCCATCGGAGATCGAAAGGGCCTTCAAGACAAAAACGTTTGTCGGGCGGGTCGGGGAGGAGAATTTCTTTCTGCCGCTGGGCAAATACGCAAAAGACAGCCGGCTGATTAAATAAAAGGCCCGATAATTGAAAACAAAAGCCCCCTTTAGCATCCACATAAGTGCCTGTCAACGTTATAGTTAGAGAAATATAAGAAAATAAGTTGAATAATACAGAATTGATTACTATACTCTCACGGCCCGGTTGCCGAGCAACAAGGAACAAAGGCTTTACAGAGACGTATAAATTTTGGTATAATACAAAGTTTATAATTTGTTTGAAGAAATTCTATAAGGGTGTAACAAGTGAAGAAAAAACGCAAAGAGACTGCTGCAAAGAAGAAAACTGCGCAACCGGCTTTGAAGAAAAATATCGTGCGGAAAGTTGTGGTTGATGATACTCCGCTGACGGCTGCAGAAATAGAACATTTCAAACAGTTTCTTCTGGAAAAGAGACGCGAAATTCTAAACAGCGTTCAGGAGATGGAAGATGAAGCCTTGAAAAAATCGAGGCTTGATGCATCCGGTGACCTATCGAGCATGCCGATACATATGGCGGATTTGGGGACAGACAACTTTCAGCAGGAATTTTCTCTGGGACTTTTGGACAGCGAAAGAACTCTCCTTAGAGAAATAGACGATGCCTTAATAAGAATCGAAGAAGGAACTTACGGCATTTGCCAGGGTTCCGGAAAACAGATACCGAGGGCAAGGCTCGAGGCCCAGCCGTGGGCAAGATACGGCGTCGAATATGCTGAAATGATGGAAAAAGGTCTTGTCCCGAAAGAAGAATAAAATTAATGAAGTGCAGATGTCCAATCTGTAACAAAACCTGCGGGGAAAATCCAACGGAAAATAAGTTTTATCCTTTCTGCTCGAAGCGCTGCAAACTCATCGACCTTGGCAAATGGCTGGACAGCGAATATAAGGTATCAACGCCGATTGCGGAAACAAATCCACAGAAAGCTGAAAAAGGAACGAATTAAATTGTTCCTGTCTATTCCAAATCGAACAAAGAATTGTCTAAAGGCTCGAACCAGCCCAAATTCATTTCAGAAGGCTTATTGCCATATTCATTAACACCGTCATAAGGCCCCATTTTTCCGGAATCGACATGAGTATCAGCCCATCCGATATTGGCCTCGTTAAAATGCCTGAAATGAATCGACGGCACAGGGTCCCAGCCGGGATTGGGTCTGCCGTGCATAAGAAAAAAACGCGGTTCAGCAAAAGAGTATTCTATTAAAGAAGTAAATTTTGCCATTGCTGTATCCGCAAACATCAGGGTTTTTGCGGGATTGCGAATCTGAGTGTCTTTTGCGGTGATGCGGCAGCTTCGCTCATCGTAACCATCCGACCAAATTCTTGAGCCGATGTAAACCATATTGTAGCCGTAACCGCCGCTGCCGGAATCATATTCAGGGTCAATTGGCTCAAGCTCAAGATAATCGACACCGACAGGACAACGTATTTTCTTTTTGCCTATATATCCTTCGAAAGCCCCCCTGCGAGTATCGAAAGGCTCTTCGATGCTATTGCGAATTCCGTACCAGCGATGTTTATTTTCTGTAAAGATATCGAAAGAGCCAGCAGCATAGCTTCCCTGGTGATCACTTGCATAACTAATATTGCCGAGCACAAGCTGACGCAGATTGCTCCGGCAAAAAAGCATCTGGCTTTTTGCCCTGACAAGGCTTAAGGCCGGCATAAGGACACCAAGCAGGAGAAAAATAATCGCTATAGTTACGAGCAGCTCTATCAAAGTAAAAGCACTATTGCTCTGTGGAAAGAAAATTTTGCTTAAAAAAGAGGCCGGTTTATGTTTTAACTGCAAATCGCAGCGTGAAAATTTTCTTAGCGGGGAAAATACTGTCACAAACCGCCATTTGATAACTTCATCAGCCATAATATTCCCATACCTTCAGAAAACCTTTCCTCAGGAAGCCTAATTTTTTCCGGCTCGATAAATTCATCTTTCACCTGTTCTATATCCTGAAGATATGTAAAAGTCAAATGACCTTTAACACCTGAACCATCATAATCCTTAAAGTCAATCCTATCAACAAAATCGCCAGTCACATTGACCAGATACTCCATTACCGGTTTTTTATTTTCTTTCAAATCGTATAAAATAACCCTGGCTTTTTCATATTGAGATTCAACCTCATTATAATTGAAACTTTGGGTGCTGAACCAAATCTTTTTTTCAGCAGCGTCCCTTCGAACAATATCGACGGTATGTATTCCCATCCAGGGCCGTGCAAGACCGGCAAAGAAACTTCCTGCTGGAAAGACAATCTTAATATCACCATCTGCACCTGTTATAAAAGAACCCCAATAGCTGTCTGTGATTTTTATGTTCTTACCGACATCAATTTCCATCCACGGCTTTTTTTCTGAGAACAAATCATAAATAAAAGGAATTCTCCCCCTGCCGCTAACTGTCTGCTGGCCAATTATGCCGCTAATTCGAAAATAAGTCCAGCCGCGTTTGTGCATTGTGTCGCGCTCATCGACAACAGGAGCGTTCTGCGGCCAGGGATACCGGAACTTATCAAAAGAAGATTTTTCCAAAGTGTTATATGTAATCTGATATTTATAATTATCAGCATTATAAAAGCGATTATCCATCGCCCCGACAAGAATTCCCGTGTTGGGATCCCGATAAAAATTGACGTTGGGAACTTTGCCTTCGACTTTATCGAGAAAGTCGGTAAATTCAGGAGCATCTGTAGGAAACCTTCTAGTTCTAAGCCCCAGCAAAGGCAGGTGATAATTATAAAGGTAGATTGTTTGTTTGCCGGAATAATAGTAATAATTACCGCTTCCATTCTGAAGCCAGCCGCATAACCTGCTGGATTTGTCAGGCTCCCACCGCTGCATCATCATAAACATCGGGCCATCGACGCCTTCCGGAAAATAAAACCACTGTTCATAGCAGCCTTTACT
>JBFZBH010000193.1:0-4181 GCA_041308525.1 Phycisphaerae bacterium
AACTCCGCTGCAAAAAAGGTTCTACCTGCAATTGAAAAAACGAATATGGAAAAGCTGCTGGAGGAGAACTGGTTCTGGAAACAAATAGGCAAAGAATGGTACGGAACAAGAGTCCCTGATGTGAACTTAACGGATATAGACGGCAAACACCATAAGATAAGCGAATATAGGGGTAAGGACCTTATAGTTCTATCCTTCACCTGGTGGTGCCCGGGTTCAGAGGCGCAGGTAAAATATTTTATGATTGAGCTGCGAAAAGAAATGAACGAGAACGAACTGGGGATTCTGGGTATAGCAGCACAAACCCCGTATAATAACGACAGCTTAGAGAAGCTCAAGGAATTCATTGCAAAATATAAAGTCAATTTCCCGGTCTGTTATATTACGCCGGAAGCAACCCCGGCCCCGTTCAATTCGAATATGAATGTCCCCTGCACCTATTTTATTGACCGCAACGGCGTTATGAAGCTGGCAATTCAAGACATAATAACTATAAAGGACCTCAAGAGAGTGCTGAAGGCAATACGGTAAGCTTTTAGCAGTTCAAGACAGCAGTTATGAGTTTTTATTTTTCCTAAACAGGAAGACGGAGAGTTATTATGAATTTAATTAAGACAATTGCAGTCATATCCGCCAGTATCGCAATTGCGGGTGCATCGCAGCAAGCACGACCAGGCAGGCCTCAGCGGATGCCTGAGGGAACAACTGTCCATCGAGATATAGCGTATGTTACTGACGGCCATTTCCGTCAGATATTGGACTTGTATCTGCCCAAATCTGATAAGAAACTGCCTTTGATAATCTGGGTCCACGGCGGGGCTTTCAAGGCAGGAAGCAAGGAAAATCCGCCGGCAATCAGTTATCTTTCGGATGGCTATGCGGTTGCCAGTATAAATTACCGGCTGAGCCAGCATGCCATTTTTCCTGCACAAATAGAGGATTGCAAGTCAGCTGTCAGATTTCTTCGTGCTAATTCAAGCAAGTACAACTTAGACCCCAACCGATTTGCCGCCTGGGGGTCGTCTGCTGGCGGACATCTTGTTGCTATGCTCGGCACAACGGGCGATGTCAATGAGTTCGAAAAGGGAGAGCATAAGGGCGTATCAAGCAGGATTCAGGCAGTCGTAGATTATTTCGGGCCGACGGATTTCCTTCAGATGGATGCGCATCGAATCGCCAGTGGTATGACTCATAATGCTGCGAACTCGCCGGAATCGGAACTGATAGGAGGCCCGATACAGGAGAACAAGGAAAAGGTCAGGAAGGCAAATCCGATAACTTATGTAACGAAAGATGACCAGCCGTTTTTAATCATACACGGTGATTCTGACCCGCTTGTCCCCCGTCACCAAAGCGAGCTTCTCGAAGCAGCCCTAAAAAAGGCAGGCGTGCCTGTAATGTTTTACACAGTCAAAGGCGGCGGACATGGAGGCTTTAATGACCCTAATGTGCCGAAAATAACAAAAGAATTTTTTGAAAAACACCTGAAAGGAACGAAAGAATGAAAAATAAAAAGGTGTGGCTGATAACAGCATCAATTGCAGTAATTTTTTCAGCAGGATGCAGTAAAGAACCTACCCTTACAGGCGAAGTGACGTTAAAACAGATTAAAAAGGTGGCGAAGGCAAGAGAATGGAACGTAATAGGCGAGGAATATTACGGCAAGAAAGTGCCGGACTTTAACGTGACGGATTTAGACGGCAAGGAATATAAATTGAGCAGCTATCTTGGAAGGAATGTGCTGGTTAATATATGGGCGGAGTGGTGCCCGCCGTGCAGACAAGAGGTGCCGCAGTTTGTAGAGCTTCGAAAATCAGTCGGGGAAAATGAGCTTATGTTATTATCAGTTGCAAAACCCAGAGATATGCAAAAACTCAGGGAATTTATGAAAGATAATCAAATAAATTACCCCGTGATTGTGCTTGAAGGCAAAGAGCTGCCCGAACCGTTCGAAATCAATCAATTCATACCCTGCAGCTATTTTGTGGATGCGGAAGGAAAGCTGAAGGCGGCGATAGAGGGGGAATTGACGGCTGAGGAAGTAAAGGCGATATTCGCAGCAAAGCTGAATTAGACAGTAAATTTTTTAAAAAAACGTCTAAAAAATCGCTGGACAAGGGCTTTTCGATAGGTTATATTATTGGTTTGTAAGTTTTCGTTAATTTATGAAAAGGTAACAGATTATGGCACATAAAAAGGGACAAGGTTCGACAAGGAACGGCAGAGACAGCAACCCGAAATACCGGGGTATTAAGCTGAGCGGCGGACAATCCGCAAAGGCAGGCTCGATAATCATCAGGCAGTGCGGGACGAAGTTTTATCCCGGAGTGAATGTCAGTATGGGAAGAGACTTTACGCTTTTTGCTGTCGCAAACGGCACTGTTAAATTTCAGGGAAGAAAAGTGCACGTTGTCTAACCAGACAAATTTCAAGCAAATGGACAAAAGGATGGTAAAATCTTGCCATCCTTTTTTTATATAACCGTATATTAAGTGATATGATTTAATCTTTGCGCATTATGAAAAAATGTTAATAGACAGGGCGAAAATTGAGATTAAGGCGGGAGACGGCGGTAACGGAGCCTTGAGCTTCCGGCGGGAGAGGTTCGTTCCCAAAGGCGGGCCGGATGGCGGCGATGGAGGCAAAGGAGGAGATGTATATTTTGTGACTGATGAGAACATCGATACTTTGATTGACTTTATTGGCAAGCACCACTGGAAGGCACACAATGGAGGAAACGGTGAGAACTCTAACAAAACAGGAGCCGATGGCGCCGACCTGATTATAAAGGTGCCGCCGGGAACACTCGTTTATGATGAGGAGCTTAATTTGCTGTTGAAGGACCTCAATGAGCCGGGGATGAAGGTTCTTATCTGCAGAGGCGGCAAAGGAGGCAGAGGAAACAAATCATTTGCTACAAGCACCAATCAGGCTCCCCGGACAACAACCCCGGGGCAAAAGGGTCAGATTAGAAATGTACGACTTGAACTGAAGTTGATAGCGGATGTCGGGATTGTGGGCATGCCGAATGCAGGTAAAAGTACACTGATATCGCGATGCTCTGCAGCGAGGCCTAAGATTGCAGATTATCCCTTTACGACGCTTGAGCCGGTTTTAGGGATTGTGGAATTGAGCGATGAGAGGCGGTTTGTTATGGCAGACATCCCCGGATTGATCGAGGGAGCGCATAAAGGGACGGGTTTGGGATTTGAATTTTTGCGGCACATAGAGAGGACAAAGATAATTGCACATATAATTGACATAATGCCCTCGGACGGCTCGCAGCCGGCAGAGAATTATAAAAAAATCAGAAGCGAACTAAAACTTTACAGCACTGAACTTGCAAAAAAGAAAGAGGTCATTATCGCAAACAAAATCGACCTCGACCCCCAGGGAACGATAGTCAAACAATTGAGAAAAAAACTGCGAAAAAATATTTATCCAATCTCAGCTGTCACGGGCGAAGGAATAAAGGATCTGACTGAAGAACTGTGGAAAAAGGTTAAGAAGCAGAAAGCGTAACGCGAAAAAAATTAAAAAATAAAAGATACATATTAAAAATTTTCAGAATTTGCGTAAAATATGTAACATTTGTACCGTGAACGGTTATCAGGAAAAAATATGAATCTTGTGGCGATAGATATAGGAAATACGAACATATCGGTCGGGCTTTTTTTAAAAGGAGCCGAGCAGTCTATAAAAACGGCTGGAGGAGCTGAAACAGATAAGGTGGCTGCGAACATCAGGGAGGCATGGGAAAAGATACCTGTTTCGAAACACTCGAAGGAAGGAAAGCAGGACGGGGTCGTTATAGCGAGCTCCGTAAAACCTGTGTGGACGGAAATGGTCCGCAAGATTGTCGAGGAAGAGCTACAAACGAAGCTTTTGATTATCGGTGAGAACATACCATTCCCGATTGATATGGCGATTGAAAACAGCATCAAGGTAGGAACGGACAGGATTGTGGCTGCTGCGGCGGCATATTCGGTTGTTGGTGATGCGGTCGTGGTTTTGCAGGTTGGGACTGCTGTAACAATTGACCTTGTCGATGAGAATGGAGTTTTCAAAGGCGGTGTGATTGCTCCGGGTTTCGAGGCAAGCTCTCAGGCACTGAAGGATTCGACGGCACAGCTGCCGAAGATTCAAATTCACAAGCCCGCTGAGGTTTACGGCAAGAACAC
>JBFZBH010000194.1:0-4145 GCA_041308525.1 Phycisphaerae bacterium
CTGGCTTGACAGGTGCGGTTGTCTTATTTGGTTCCTTGACAACCGGTTTTGCTGTTGACTTTTCAACCTTTGGCATTGAAGCCTGGCTGCTTGCATTTGCCTTTTCAGCAGGTATCGGTGAAATGGCTGCTGAAGCTATTCCTTGCACGGGAGGCTGGGGTTCTCTTTTTTTGCAGCTCGCTAATACCATCAACGATAGTGCGAGGCTAATTGTTAATAAACATGCAGCCAGTATTACTAATTTTCCTTTACGCATCTCGAATTTACTCCTAAAAATACGTTTATTTAAGCAAAATCCTTATTTCTTTAGTTTGTATTTTATAGTTTTGTTCACAAACATCAAGCTCATTTTACTTTTTTGTTTCCTCTTAAAGTGCAGTTTTTAGCGAATTTACATGGTGTTTTTTGGCCGGAAATCATTGGACAAACCCGAATTTTTGATTATTATATCGTCCTTTCTGCGGCTGATGCGATTAATGCGTTTTTTGCCTCTATACTGCGGACCTTTAAGAGTAAATATGATATGTATGAAATAAATTTATCTATCTTGGCACTTGCCAAAGAAATGAACCTGCTTTTTATAATGGGTATAGCCCTCGCCGCAGGCACTGCGGGAGCTAAAATTTTTCGAAGATTCCACATCCCTGAAGTCGTCGGCCTGGTCGCAATTGGAGCCATCCTGGGCCCCATTTTGAAAATAATCCCTCAGCAGACCGTCGCACAGCTTGAATTATTTAATATCTTTATCCTCGGTATGATTGGTTTCCTCGTAGGCGGTGAGTTGAAAAGGGAGGTCTTCCGCCGTTTCGGCAGACAGGTTCCAATTGTTCTTCTTTTCGAAGGCGTTACTGCTTTCGTTATTGTCATTATCTTAACATTCTCTGCGATGTTTGCTTTAACAAGAGATTGGAGAATGTCCACAGCTGTCAGTGTTGTCTTCGGGGCCATCTGCTCGGCGACCGACCCTGCTTCCACTATCGCAGTCCTCTGGGAGTATAAAGCAAGGGGGCCGCTTACCTCTATGCTCGCTGCCATTGTAACTCTCGATGATGCCCTTGCCCTGATTTTATATGCAATCAGTTTCAGTGTTGTTGACCTTGTCACAGGTCGCCACAGCGGCTCTTTCTTTGAGGTTGCCGGGGGTATTTTCTATGAAATTGCAGGTTCAATTACTTTCGGCATTGTTATTGCCTTTATCCTTGAACGGGTTCTTCGCATAATCGGTGACCGCGAAAAAGTCCTGATTATCACTCTTGCTGCAGTAGTTTTGTCTATTGGTGCTGCTATCTTTCTTGGGCTTGATTCTATCCTTGTTGCTATGGCACTTGGTACTGCCCTGGTCAATCTTAAGTCACGAGTTATTCCTTTGGCTTTTGAGCTTACGCATAAGTTTTTTTCTCCGTTTTATATCCTCTTTTTTGTTCTTGTCGGTGCCCGGGTCGTCTTTGAAAACATCAACCATCTGGTTCTTGCGCTCATCGCTGCCTATGTTGTCGGGAGTATTACCGGTAAAACACTCGGTGCTTACCTCGGCGGTGTTTTTTCCAATGCTGTTCCTACTCTCAAAAAATATCTCGGCTTTTGTCTCTACCCTCAGGGCGGTATTGCTGTAGGCTTGCTGATTGTTTCGAGCCATCGATTCGACCCGAATATAGCTTCTATGATGCTTCTTGTTGTTGTAATTGGCGCTTTTATTCTTCAGATAATCGGGCCGATTGGTGTTAAATACGGAGCCAAAAAAGCTGGTGAACTCGGCCTTAACGTCACTGAGGAAGACCTCATTGCCTCTTATAAGGTTTGTGATGTTATGGATTCGGGCATCCCCGTTATTTCCTACGGCACTTCTCTTACAGAAATTATTGAAACGGTCGGAAAATCCACCTCTTTTTATTTTCCCTGTGTCGATACCAACGGCAAGCTCATTGGCGCCATTACTCTCGACGGCATCAGGACGACTTTTGCAGACAGGGAACTGCACGATTGGCTCGTTGCACTCGATGTCCTGGAGCCTGCCGAGGAAAAGCTTACCCCTGATATTCCTCTTTCGCAGGCACTCGAGGCGATGAAGCGCTGTAACGCTGAATATCTTCCTATCGTTGATTCCATCATCGATGATAAATTAATCGGCATCATCGACAGCCGCTCCGTTCATCGAAAACTCACCGCTTTTGTCCTTGAAAAACAAAAGATCGCCGACAGCAAATTTTCTCATCCAGCCTAATTCTCTCGGCGGCAGCATCGTGCTCTGATTAGCATTAAAAAATATTTGAATCAGGCGTTAAACGGTGATATATTTTGTTTCGGTTTTTTGAAGCGATAAACAGATGCGAAATTTTCAGAACTCAAAAAGAATTGTCATTAAAATAGGTACCTCGACTCTCTCGAAGGCAGGTGCCATCGATATCCGATACATCCAGGATACTGCGGCTCAGATAGCAAACCTTCTTAAAGAAAGCAGGCAGGTTGTGATTGTCACTTCCGGGGCCATCGGGATGGGAGCCGGCCAGCTGAATATTACCGACGGTATCAGCGATATGAAAATGCGACAGGCCTGTGCTGCGATAGGCCAGCCCCTTTTGATGGCGGAGTACAGGAAGGCTTTTCTCAAGTTTGGAGTAAAAACCGCGCAGGTCCTTCTGACAGCAGATGTCCTCAACAACAGGAAAACGTATCTGAACCTGCGAAATTCAATCGAGACTTTGCTGGACCTTAATATTATCCCAATACTTAATGAAAACGACAGCGTCAGTACTGATGAAATCGGAACGGCTTTCGGCGATAACGACAGGCTTAGCGCCCTTGTCTCAAGCAAGATTGATGCAGATTTGCTTATCATCTTAAGCGATATTGATGCCCTTTATGACAAAGACCCTCGCAAATTTCCCGACGCAAAACCTGTTCCTATCGTTTATGAAATTACAGAACAGATAGTAAAATATGCAGGCGGCAAGGGTTCGAGATATGCAGCAGGGGGGATGAAAACTAAAATCGAGGCTGCAAAAATAGCATCGAACGCCGGATGCAAAATGGTGCTCGCAGATGGAAAAGCCAAAAATGTCATTACGAGCATCATTGCAGGTGAAGATATTGGCACTGTATTTTTACCCAAGAGAAAGCTGAACAACCGAGCCAGGTGGATTCTCAACAGCGCTCCATCCGGCACTATTTATATAGATGACGGCGCTCTGAAGGCGGTAAGGAACCATAAGAGCCTTTTACCGAGCGGTATAGTAAGTGTCGATGGTGATTTTCAGGCAGGGGAGGTTGTGCTGCTCAACAATAACGCCAAGGCGGTCACAAGCCTTAGCAGCACAGAAATCAAGGCGCTGGCTGGCAAGCACAGCACGGAAATTAAAAAAATTCTTGGCCCCGACAGAAGAGATGTCGTTGCCATTCCAGAAGACATCATTTTCGTTGATTTTTAAATTTTACCTGGCTGCGTTTTTTTTGATAATTTACTCTGGCTGTTTATCTTTTAAAATTCCTCCGGCGACAGAGGAATGGCAAAGTTGGATTCGGCGAGGTCTTCGAAATTAAAACGGTAGAAATTTTTGTTGTCTGCTGTGATAATCAGCTCGCCTTTGACGAGATTGTTTTTGCCCAGCCATCCGCGAAAGTAAGAGGTTCCCATAAGGTTGCGGACAGTTCCGGTATCATTATTGATTTCGAGGATTGTAAAAGAGCCTTCTGCAATAAAGAAGAGTTTTGAGAAGTCCGGGCCACTGGAGTCGCTGTAAATTTCTTTCGGGTCGATTGTGCCCTTGAACTCGCAAAACATAACCTGAAATTCTATATCTTTTGACATTCGGAATGTTCCTGTCCAGGCGCCTTTTATTTTCCCATCGGTATCGAAAAGAACTTTTATTTCTCCGCTAGGGCTGTCGGCCTGTTTGCATTCGGCTTCTATCATCAGGGGTTTGGCAATCTGGTTCTGTTCTGCGGAAGGCTTGCCGACCGGCTCGGTTTTGAGGCGGATGCGCAATTTTTCCCACTGCCGCCAGGGTGGATTTATGTCTGATTTGCCCACACCGATCTCATAGACAGGGCCATACATAAATTTGACATAAATTATTATCCCGATAGCGACAACAATAAGCAGGCCCAATAAAAGTGCATAACCAGCGGGATTTTTTCTTTTTGATGTT
>JBFZBH010000195.1:0-4123 GCA_041308525.1 Phycisphaerae bacterium
TCGGTAGAAAATATTTTCAGCAAGAATATTCCCTGTGTGATAATAGACTCAGGTATTGAAACAGATAAATACGTATCATTTCTGGCCACGGACAATTACAAGGGCGGTGTAATAGCAGCCAAAAGGCTCGGTGAAATACTCGGCGGTAAAGGGAAGGTCATTCTCGTCGAGTGGATACCGAATTCCGCATCGACGATGGACAGGGCAAAGGGTTTCTCTGATACATTGACTTCCGAGTTCAAAGAGATGGAAATTGTAGATAAAAAATATCCCAACCCCCCTACTGTCGAACAGGCGCTATCCATCTGCGAAGATATGCTCCAGAAAAATCCGGGCATCGACGGCCTGTTCGCCTGCAACAGAGACACTGCCATCGGGGCAATGAGGGCGCTGCAAAAACAGCAGCTTTCAGGCAAAATCAAGATGGTCGGCTTCGATTCAGACCCGTCTCTTATCAACGGTCTAAATGACGGGACAATCGATTCCCTTGTTGTCCAGAATCCCTACAAAATGGGCTATGAGGGAGTTAAAACCGTAATGGCAAAAATACGAGACAAAGATGTGCCGCGAAAAATAGATACGGGTGTGGCTTTGATAAAAAAAGAAGATTTGGAAAAGCCGGAAACTAAGGCACTGCTCAATCTTAAATGATACAGCAAGAGCTTAATGAAAATTTCAGACAAGCTGCCCTGAGAATGACGGGCATATCAAAATGTTTCGGCCCGGTCCAGGCCCTCTCGAAAGTCAGCTTTCAGTCCAAGACCGGCAGCGTCCATGCCCTTGTCGGCGAGAATGGAGCAGGAAAATCGACACTGATGAAAATTCTGGCAGGCGTTTATCAGCCGGACGAAGGCACGATTGAAATCGGCGGCAAGATGTGCAGGTTCGAACATCCGCATCAAGCACTCGATGCAGGCATCTCGATGATTTACCAGGAGCTTGACCTGGCTGAGCATTTGACTGTTGCGGAGAATGTCTTTCTCGGAAATGAGCCGGAAGGAATTTTTTCCTTCACAATTAACAAAAAAGCAATGATTGAAAAAACTAAAGATCTGGCACAAAGCTTCAACTTCGAAATAGACCCTGCTGCGATTGTTGAAGAGCTTTCTACCGCCGACCGCCAGATTGTCGAAATTCTCAAAGCACTGGTGCGAAAATCACAAATCATCGTGATGGATGAGCCGACCTCGTCTCTTTCTGAAAAAGAAACAGGGAAACTTTTCGATGCCGTAAGGGAGCTTCGCAAACAAAATATTTCGATTATCTATATTTCACATCGCCTCGAGGAAATCACAGGGCTCGCTGACGATATCACAATCCTTCGTGACGGAAGGGTCGTGCACACAGAACCGGCTTCGAAATTAGACATCCCTAAAATTGTCCACTATATGGTGGGACGTGAACTGAATGAATTTTTTCCATCACGCAGTATTCGAATCGGAAGGCCTGTTGTTAAAGTTGAAAACCTCTCCTGCGGCAAACTGATAAACAACATCTCCTTCGAAATCTGCTCCGGCGAGATTGTCGGAATGGCAGGACTCCTTGGCGCAGGAAGGACAGATGTCGCGCGGACATTGTTCGGCATAAACAAGAAAACTTCAGGCACTTTCGAGCTTGATGGAAAAATAATCGAAATCAATTCACCCGCTGATGCTATTAAAAATAAGATTGCATACCTGACAGAGGACAGAAAAAAAACAGGCTTGTGCCTGCATCTGCCGTGCTCGTGGAACATAACTTTGCCGAATCTCGCCTCGATAGGAATGAAAAACTTTATAATGCCGAAAGAAGAGCAAAGAATCGTCGAAAAAATCGCATCGCGAATTTCAATAAAATGGTCAGGCCCCGATGCAACTGTTGAGTCACTGAGCGGTGGAAATCAGCAAAAAGTCCTTATCGCCCGATGGCTTCTTGCGGATTCTGTTTTCCTGATATTCGATGAGCCAACACGAGGAATAGATGTCGGGGCGAAAAAAGAAGTTTATACTATTCTCAATGACCTTGCATGTGCCGGCAAAGCAATTCTTTTTATCTCATCGGAACTGCCCGAGCTTTTCGGAATCACTGACAGGATTCTGGTTATGCGGCGGGGCAATCTTGTCGGCAGCCTTCGAACAAAACAAACGACACAGGAGCAGATTATGCACCTGGCAGCAGTGGAGAAGTGAGTATGAATAAATTTGTCAGACAGTTATTACCGTTCATCAGCCTGATGCTGATTATCTGTATTATGTCGGTAATCGAACCGGACACTTTTTTGACGTTTGAAAACTTTATAAATGTCCTGAGCCGCTCGACCGTCGAAGGCATAATGGCACTGGGAATGACCGCAGTCATTATCACAGCGGGAATTGATCT
The DNA here is from genome assembly GCA_041308525.1 of Phycisphaerae bacterium. GTDB lineage: Bacteria > Planctomycetota > Phycisphaerae > Sedimentisphaerales > Anaerobacaceae > Fen-1359. The sequence goes on from JBFZBH010000195.1 coordinate 2,359, forward strand.
TTCCGTCGGAGCAATGGGTGCATTGTGCGGGATGGTCGGGGCGTGGGCGATGATTGCAATCGGAGGCCCTGACCCGCACGGTTTTGCTCTGACAATCGGAACCATGGTCGGCATTCTGACCGGAACAGTTTGCGGTCTGATGAATGGAGCGCTTATCACGGCATTGAAACTTCCGCCGTTTATAGTCACTCTCGGAACGATGAGTGCGTTCAGAGGACTATCGCTGGTGATGCACAGCGGTAAACCTTATGATGTTCCCGGCTATCATTATCTCGGCAGCGGCGCAGTGATGCATATACCCGTGTGCATAGTTATTTTCGCGTTGCTTGCGTTTCTGGCAATTCTGACATTCAGATACACACGCTGGGGACGATACATATACGCAATCGGCTCCAATACCGAAGCGGCTTTTCATGCCGGAGTTAATGTAAATTTCAATCTGACGGCTGTATATACTGTCACAGGGCTGCTCGCAGGGATTGCGGCAATGATTGCCACAAGCCGAACCGTATCTGCCCAGCCGACCGCAGGTATAGGCCGCGAACTGGACGTAATTGCTGCAGTAGTTATCGGCGGTGCGAGCCTATCAGGAGGACGAGGAACCATACTCGGAACAATCATAGGGACTTTATTGATTAGTTTCCTGAAAAACGGGTGTCTGCTGCTCGGCATTTCGTCAAATGTTCAGCTGATTGTAATCGGTGCCGTCATAATTGCTGCAGTAACTGTTGACCAGCTCACCCGCTCGCAATCCAAGACGAGCCCGAAATAATATATAAACACAACATCCATCAGGTGTGACAATATATGTCACTATTCTTGTTAAATAATGCAAAACAAACCAATTTCGCTCTTTCGGCTGCGAAATTTGCCCTTTTCGAGACAGTGACATTTGAAAGAATTTTTTAAAAACAGGCAAAAAACACTTGACGTATTGAAAGTCACCACTTAGAATCCTTGAGAGCTAACGCACCCTGACTGCTGATTACAACCAGTATGTTAAATCTATAGAAGGAATATGAAAGAGAAGCGGCAATACTTCTATGCAATACGCAGCGCAGCCATAAGACAATACATTTCTGCGCAAAAGAACCTTCATAAACTTCAAATCCTCTGAGAAATAAAAAAAATGAAATTAATGATTAATATATTTGTTTGTATTTTCAAAAAAACCAAAGGTCTTTCAGCTATCAATCGGACGCTGGCAGATGCACGAGAGGAGGTGAGTGGAAACACATTCAATTCGAATCAATAGGCTGAAAAATATCGTAAAAAATTTAATTTTTAATAACCTTATTTAAGGAGAGGCTTATGTTAAAAAAAACAAATATGTTAGCTGTTGTTCTGGTACTCATCCTGACAACAGCGTGTTTTGCACCAACATGGATAAGCACATCCAACAACCGCTGGGACGTAGCCGGCAACTGGAGCGGCGGAATCCCAAGCGGCACCCCGACAACCGACTCCGAAGCACTTTTGAATACAGCAGGCACTGTGCCCTGTCTTGTTGACAGTGCGACGACCGCTACGCCGGGGCGAATCAGTGTTTATTCGAATAACAACGTTCTTAATATCACCGGCGGTTCGTGCATTGCCCAATATAACACGGGCAGGCTTACTGTCGGATGGGCCGGAGTTGCAACGCTGAATGTCAGCGGTGGAACGGCCGCTACCACTGCCGATGATGGCACGCTGCTGGGGCCTTACAATTTCCTCGGTCTGCCTGCCGGAAACTACGTGGTCGTCGTAACCAAGACCGACGCGC
>JBFZBH010000196.1:0-4137 GCA_041308525.1 Phycisphaerae bacterium
TGGCTTAAAAAATACAGAGGATAGGCACAGGTGAAAATGGGAATCGGCAAAAGCAAGACCGTCCCGATATAAGGGATCGCCAAAATACAGTTCGAGATGCAGCAGGTCAGGATGCAGGCGACAAAGAGAAGTCCGCCTTTGGCCATGAAAATCGCAAACAGGATAAGAATATAAAACAGCAAGTAGCAGGCAAACGAGCCGGCGTTCGCCTTCAAGAGAGGCATAAAGATGCGCCAGCCCTCGACAGCGCCGCAGCCGCGAAGATACATAACCGGCACAACGAAATCCTTAGTGAGCTTTGCTATGACAGCGAAAACAAGTATGGCTGCAATGGTTAGCAACCCGAAGAAAACGATAGCCATCGCCCCTGCTGCTGCAGAGATGTTTTCCTGCCAGAGTGCGATGGATGCCAGGAAAATCGGCAGCGCCAGCACAAAGCTGCAGACGCCTGTGATGAGTAAAAACACGAGCCTGAAACGAAAAAGGCTGTTGCCCTGTTTTTTATATTTGTGCCAGGGGACTTTTACTTCAGCAGTATTTTCGGCGACGCAGTAGAGAAGCATAAACTTGCCCCGGCTGCTGAGCCATAACAATAAAATAAACAACACGATCGCAAACACGACAGCGATGATGAAGGCGGGAAGAAGCCAGTAAAGATTTGAGTTAATGTAGCGCTGTGCCTCAGTGATAATTTCCGACGCCTCCGCCCGGCGTGGTGACGGGCCGATGTTCCAGCCGAAGGACCTGAGCAGGGGGCTGTCGAATTTAATGAGATTCGCCAGGAAGGCACAAAAACCGATAATGAACCAACGCCTTAAATCGATGGGATAAAAAAGCAGGTCCTTTACCCTGTCAATCGCAGGATTGATGGGGTCTATGACACTGATATGCGGTTCATTTTCCATAGTGTCCGCGGCAGAAAATAATCCTGATTGTTAGCGAGTAGAAGGCGTCTGCGATTTTAACTGTCTCATTTCTTTATGTAAAGGCCAATCGCTGAAGGCAAGGTAAAGCGGCAGCACGAAATTTGCGATTGGCACCAGCATTAAAAGGCCCAGTGCCCAGCTGTAGCCTGCCTTGGAGCATATCCTGCAATAAGCCCACGTCATCAGGACTGAAATTAACAGGCCGATGAAAATGGCCATCATCACTAATAGAACGATGATTACCGCGAAGCCTTCTTCCATCCCAGGCTGATTACTCACGTTATAAGGTGACATAGAAAACTCCTTAAATATCATGTTTGAATTTTTTTCTTTGCCGGCTCATTTCAGGCAATAGCGTATCACTCTGCCTGTTGAACGGCAAGCTAATTTTTCAGCAGATTTGGCCTGTTCAATCATACAGAAAAGGACTTGCCTTTGTCGATATAAGGAGATGTTGCTAGTTGCTTAAAACAAATCCTCAACGTGAAGCCGGGAAGGCCTTGAGGCTGTTTTTGTCTTTTATGGATATGTTTTTATAGGACTTGCGTTCGACTCAATTATGAAAAATGCCAAAAAACAACAATCGCACAAGATTACCATAGTAGTGAACTGTCTTATTGCGGCTGCGATGGTGATGTTATACTGCAGCTGTCTTAGTTTCGACATCGGCGACTGGCCGAGCCGTTATGTTTATCCGCACAACGACCCGCCGGCGAACTGGTGCGGACCAGCAGGTGCCTTTTTCGCCTATTATCTTTTATACTTTATAGGACCGGGTGTTTTTATCCTGCTGATGTGCACGACCTGTTATCTGGCAGCGAAACTTATGGGACTTGAAATTGACCAGATTCCTCTTAGGGCAGCAGGGATGTGTCTTTTGGCGATTGCGGTCTCGAGCACATTTTATTGTTTCTGGCCGCATAAAGTTTACAGCTTCCCGATGGGTTCCGGCGGAGTTTTGGGAGTAGCTGTTATAACTTTCCTTAAAAGCAAATTTGCATTGATGGGCTCGTTCATTCTGGTTCTATGTGTCTGGTTCGTAGGCGGCATTTTATTGGCTGATAATCTTGTTTTTATGGGTCTTAGGGGCGTGATGTTCGGGTTCGGCAAGCTGATATCATTTGTGGTGCCGGCCTGGTCATCGACGCGTCAAAGCTCTTATGCACTCGGCCAGATATGGCAGCGATTGAGCGCCAAGCAGAAGGAGCAAACCCCGGCTGACAAACTTTCGGCGTCTTTGAACGCGCTGAAGGCTTCACCTGCTTTTGCCGCTGAAGAAATAGCCGAGCCTGATGAAACTGAACAGCCTGCAAGCCATGCAAAAGTTCAGCCGCTTCGTCCAGCGGCTCCCAGGGAGAGAAGCTCGCAAGGCACTCCTGCTCAGCCGGAATACGATGATTACACTCTGCCGCCGCTGGATTTGCTCGAAGAGCCGCAGTACAGCTTTTCGGATTTGCAGGGCAAGGTGGTCAAATCGAAGGCAGCGGGACTCGAAAAGCTGCTTAGTGAATTTAATATCGATGCCCGCGTGGTTGAGACAGAGACCGGGCCGGTGGTGACGATGTTCGAGCTTGAGCTTGCACCGGGAGTGAAGGTAAGCCAGATAAGCTCGCTTGCGAATGATATGGCACGCGCACTAAGCGCCGGCGCCGTCCGAGTCGTCGCCCCGCTGCCGGGCAAGCATACGATAGGCATAGAAGTCCCCAACAGCGAAAAAGAGAAAGTTCGTATTAAGGACATTGTCCGGCTGGCGGGTGATAAATATGAAGGAATGCAGATACCGCTTTTCCTCGGCAAGGATGCCGCGGGCGAAGCGCTTGTTGCAGATTTGGCTTCGATGCCGCATCTGTTAATAGCGGGCACAACAGGTTCGGGCAAAAGCGTCTGCATCAACAGCATAATCATAAGCGTGCTGCTTGCTAAAAGGCCGGACGAGGTAAAATTCATCCTCGTGGATCCGAAAATGGTTGAGATGACCGCTTATAACACGATACCGCACCTGATGACGCCGATTGTCACCGAGACGCACCGCGCTGTGCAGATTCTCGAATGGGCGACGGTGAAAATGGATGAGCGCTATGCACTATTTGCTGAGGCGAGAGTTAAAAATATCACAGAGTATAATCAGCTCAGGCCTGAGGAGATTAGAGAGCGGTTTATGCCTTCGAATCCGGATGAGGAGGCGAAAATTCCAAAGAAGCTGCCCTATATCGTCATAGTGATCGATGAGCTTGCTGATTTGATGATGACGGCGCCGAAGGAAATCGAGGCGTATATCGTGCGGCTTGCACAAAAGAGCAGGGCGGTGGGGATTCATATTGTTCTTGCGACGCAGCGGCCCCAGGCGACGGTTGTTACAGGCCTTATCAAATCCAATATGCCGACTCGAATCGGCTTCCGTGTCGCAGCCAAGATGGACAGCCGCATCATTCTCGACCAGAACGGCGCCGAAGCGCTCCTTGGGCAGGGCGATATGCTCTTTTTGAAACCCGGCACCAGCGACCTTATCCGCGCACAGGGGACATTCGTCGATGAGACGGAGGTCAAGAAAATTGTAAAACACTTAAAGGAGATAGCCGAGCCGCAGTTCCATCCGGAGCTTGCGCAGCTTAGCCGCATTGATGGCGAGCAGCTTGATAAAGATGATTTGCTCGATGAAGCCGTTCGAATCGTCCTCGAGACACGCCGCGGAAGTGTATCACTTTTACAGCGAAGGCTCTCGGTCGGATACGCAAGGGCATCGCGTATGATTGAGACAATGGCTGCGATGGGTGTCCTCGGTGAATACAAGGGCAGCCAGGCACGAGAGGTTATGATTACGCTCGATGACTACGAAAAGATGCGCCAGCAGCAGGATGAGCAGCAACAGACAGCCCCGCCGGATGAAAACGAAGAAATTCCAGATGAAGATGATGACCCTGCCTATTCTGCCGAACCCAAACGCCATCAGAGCGAAGAAGACGAAGAATAAAAAAATCCTTGTCATTCAGAGCGCAGCGAAGAATCTCGGTTATTAAGGGAAAAGATAGATTCTTCACTGCGCTTCCTCCTTCGTTCCAGAAAGGCGGAACTACGGAGGACAGGTCGCTTCGTTCAGAATGACAAATTTTTGTGATTGTCATATGAGTAAGGCAAGCATAAAAAAAAGAGGACGCTGAAAAGCGCGTCGCTTAGCTTGGCGTTAGCGTAAAACAAGGAGAAAAGTATGAAA
>JBFZBH010000197.1:0-4120 GCA_041308525.1 Phycisphaerae bacterium
CCTTATGAAAATCTTTTTGTTCTCGTGCTTTTTTCCGCTCTTCAATTAAATTATTGATTACCTTAACCAGCCTGTTATGTTCTGCAACGGAAATCTTTTCAGTTCCATAACTTTCTCTGACAACACCCAAAACGTTTCCGCCCAATTCTCTAAATGTCCGGTCAACTGCATTGAGTGTATCTTTTGTATTATCGGCCTTTTCCATTAAACCATTTGCAATGCGAACCAGGTCAAATATGACCGACAATGCAACAGAAGTGTTCAAATCATCATCCATCGCCTCCTTAAATTTAATCTTTAATTGTTCCAGCTCCCCTGCGATTTTATTATCAACTGCTCCCTTTGGAGCCTGACCTTCCCTGCCCCTGACCATTAACACTGTCCCAGTTATTTTGTCATAACCGCTTTGGGCTGCCGTTAATGCGGCGTCGGAAAAATCAATCGGACTTCGATAGTGGCTGGTAAGAATCAACTGGCGAACCGCAAGCGGATCGTATTTGCGTGAGAGCTTCTCGTGCTTCGGCTCATCAGTATCTGAGAAGACCTGCTTTAAGGTGATAAAGTTGCCTAAACTCTTTCCCATCTTCTGGCCATCGACCGTCACCATATTATTGTGCAGCCAGAAACGTACAAACGGTTTGCCTGCTGCTGCTTCGGCCTGCGCGATTTCGCAATCGTGATGAGGGAACTTGTTTTCCATTCCGCCGCCGTGAATGTCGAATGGCTGGCCAAGATATTTTGTGCTCATAACCGAGCATTCCAGATGCCAGCCGGGGTATCCTGCCCCCCAGGGGCTGGGCCACTGCATAATGTGGTTCGGCTCGGCCTTTTTCCAGAGTGCAAAATCCGCTGGATGCTTCTTGTCCGCGGACACCTCCACACGTGCGCCTGCCTGCATATCCTCGACATTTCTTCCGGAAAGTTTCCCATAATCGGCTAGTTTCGAGATATCGAAATATACAGAGCCGTTGACCTCATAAGCAAAACCTTTGTTAATCAGTGTCTTGACCAGCTCTATCTGCTCGACAATATGGCCGGAAGCCCTTGGGCTGATATCAGGGCGCAGGCAATTGAGCTTATCCATATCCTCGAAGTAGCTTCTCGTATATTCCTCCGCTACAGCCATCGGATGTTTCTTTTCTCTCCTCGCCTGTGCGATAATCTTGTCCTCACCCTCATCAGCATCATCCGTAAGATGGCCGACATCCGTTATATTCTGTACATACGTTACATTGTAGCCTATGTATTTCAAATATCTTACAAGCACATCGAAGCTGACATAACTTTTCGCATGACCAAGATGTGCGTGGCCATAGACCGTCGGACCGCAGACATATATCCCAACCCTGTTATCATAGAGCGGCTTAAACTCCTCCAGCCGCCTCGTTAAACTATTATATAATTTCAATCCCATTGGCATCCTGTCCAAATTCACAATTTCAAATTACAATGTTCTTTTGTATTTTCTTTTGAGAAGGACGGCGGCGGTGCAGGCGATTGCTTCGCCCGCTCCTACGGGACCGAGTCCTTCGTTTGTCTTTGCCTTCACATTCACCGCATTAAAATCAATCCCAAGAATGCTTGCAACAGACCTTTTTATCTGCGCCTTTACAAGCTCAAGGCGCGGCTGCTCAAGATGAATAATCACATCCACATTCACAATGAGCCATCGCAAATCCTCGAGTCTGTCGCGGACATCTCGCAAGAGGTCCGTTGAGTCCGCATCCTTATATTGCGGGTCGGTATCGGGATATAATGTCCCGATATCGCCCATCGCAGCAGCGCCCAAAATCGCATCTATAACAGCGTGAATGACAACATCGCCGTCGCTGTGACCAAGCAGGCCCCTGTTAAAAGGAATATGGAAGCCCCCGAGGACAAGCTTTCTTCCTTCAACCAGTTTGTGGAGGTCGGTGCCTATTCCTATACGATATTCGTGATCGTGTTCTTCTACCATAACCTTACAACTTCCAAAAAGACCTCTATCGTAAATCGGTTGCGATGCTCGTTTCGTTTTACGTCCCACGTTTTACGTGACGAGATTCGCAACCGCAACCTTTATACTTTTCTTAAAGCGTTCCTTTAGTGCTCGGGATATCCGAGCCTGTTATTTTGACAGCCGCACCAAGTGCCTGTCCAAGCGCCTTGAAAATCGCCTCAGCAATATGGTGGCTGTTAGTACCGTATGGAACATTTATATGCAGATTGAATGCACCAGCCGTTGAGAAGCTTTTTAGCATCTCCTCGAGACATTCTACATCCAAGTCGCCGATTTTGTCTGTCAGATACTCGACGTTATATACGAAGGCAGGCCTGCCCGATAAATCCACCGATACGTTTGAGAGTGCATCTTCCATCGGCACAGAGCCGCTTCCGTATCTTGCAATACCTTTTTTGTCATTCAGGGCCCCTGCCAGTGCCTGACCTAAGCAGATACCAATGTCTTCGACAGTATGATGGGCATCGACATTCAAATCGCCTTTTGCAGAAATTTCCAAATCGATTTTGCTGTGCTTGCTGAGGTGCGAAAGCATGTGGTCGAGAAATCCTATGCCAGTATCGATTTTGTATTTTCCATCGCCATCCAGATTAAGCTTCAGGTAAATTTCCGTTTCTGTTGTTTTTCTTTCAATAACTTTCTCTCTTGGATTCATCTTTCAATCCCTTTTATTGCCCTTCGGCGGGCCTTGAAGTGTGTGAATGAAGTACTTTCCATTTATTATCTTTCAAAACAAAAATGGCTGTTTGAGCAAAAGTCGAGCCGAACGTTCGTCCATCCGCTGTAGTTGCTTCATAGCTGCCTTCAGCAACCATGACAGCCGTCTGTGGTGAAATGACTGTTACATATTCCTTGTCGAATTTATAATTAACTTTTTTTATATTCCGGCTGTTCTCTTTATACGATTCAAGTGCCTCCTTGCGAGTCAGGACAATTTTTCCGCCCTGAATAAGAGAACCCTTGTCATTTTCCAGCACGTAGCTAAAGAGCTTATCGGCATCAACACTTTCCGCCGCCTTGGTGATTTCAGCATACGTATCTTTAATCTTTTTTTCAATCGCTGTGTAATCTGTTTTTGCTGCTTCCTTGCTGGAGGAAAAACTGGAGCATAACAATAATACAGCAATCAATCCAGTTACTTTTATTATCGAAACCATAGCTATCTCCTATTTACTTTTTAATATTCTGCTAATCGCTTCAAGCAGTTTTTCATTTTGCTCTTTTGTCCCAACGGTTATCCTCAATTTATTACTGATACCGGGTATTTCCCAATACCTGACATAAATATTTTCCTGCACAAGTTTATCATAAATTTCTTTTGCACTGCAGGTTTTGTGCTCAGCCAAAACAAAATTCGAAAAACTATCAGGTACATCAAATCCGATATTTCGAAGCTGCCCGGTCAAGGCACGTCTATCATTTTTTATCTTTTCGACATTTCCCTTAAAATACGGCTGGTCTTTAATGGCTGCTGTTGCGAGGGCAATTGCAATCACATCGACGTTGTAGGAGTCCTTCAGTTTCATCAATCCTTCAATAAGTCCTGCATCTGCGATCGAATAACCGAAACGTAAACCTGCAAGTGAATATCCTTTGCTTAATGAACGAAGGATTATCACATTATCGAAATCCTTAACCAGAGACAGGCAGTTCTCTTGTGCAAAATCAACATAAGCCTCATCTATCAGCAGCACGCCGTTTATCTCATCAGCCAGCGATGAAAGCTCGCCTACACTGATGAATGAGCCGCTTGGCGCATTCGGGTTGCAGACAATTGTCAAGTACGCACCGGTTCTCGCAAGAGCGCTGGGCAGATTAAATTCACTATCGAATGGAACCTCTATGGCTTTGCAATTCTGTATTTCTGCCAAAACAGGATAAAGTGAATACGTCGGAACAGGATAAGCAACAGCACGTTTCTCGTCGCAGAACGCCCGCACAGCCATACTCAGCAGCTCATCACCGCCGTTAGTGCACATAATATTTTCCGGCTTGACTGAATGCACCAGTGCAGCCGCCTGACGAAAGGCATCGGCATGCGGGTCGGGGTATTTTCTAAGCTGTTCAGACTGCATTTGCAAAAGCGCATCCATTACCATCGGCGAAGGAGGATATGGATTC
>JBFZBH010000198.1:0-4116 GCA_041308525.1 Phycisphaerae bacterium
AAATCGACGCCGTTGCGCTCTGCAAAAAGACTCCATTCATCCAGAAAAGCAAGGAGTGTTGCCCGAAAAGAATTTTCGACAATCTTGGTTGTCTCGGATTCTATGGGCCTGTCCATAACAGTCAGGGGAAACTTCTCGGTGTTAAGTACCTCTTTTAAGAATTTCTCGACACGATTTTTAGCCTCTTCATTACAGCCGGAACAGACGCGCCAGAAATCACGAATTGAAGAAACATAATTTCTGCCGGGCATAACACGCTCAAAGCTATGTGACAGCAAAGGCTCGGATTTAATGCCGCGCTCAGCAAATACCTTTTTCATAATTGGCCAGGCAATAAATTCGGTAGTGCCGGGGGCAACGGTTGTTTCGATGAGTGTAAGGCAATTCGGCTGGATCTTTTGCGCGATAGTTTTAATAGTCTCTTCGAGAGCAGCCATCTCCACCGTTCCGGTGCGCATATTTCCGAGCTCTTTTTTGGAATAATCGCACTGGACATCTACAACAACACAATCGGCGAGTTTCAAGCAATCGCTGTTGTAACTTGCGACAAGTGTTTTTTTGTCGAGAACGCATCTTTTAATCATCGGGTCAACTTCAGGGTCTTCGGCCTTGACTGGTGATTCGCCGCGATTAAGAAGCGGAATCTTCCAAAAGCTTCGAGGGCTGGGACGCTGACAGCCGATGACAAATTTATTTGATTTGCCTGACTTTTTATCCGTGCTGTCAGCTATGATGGCAGCCATTACAGCACCGACAAAACCAAGACCCATTACAACAATAATTTCTTTACCTTCCTTGCGGGCTTCCTGTGCAAGTTTTTCAATCCGAAGGAATTCGGCATTGTAATCGTTCTTTTGAGGAAGCGTAAAATTTTCACCTGATGGACTTATCGAATTTTCGGCCATAACAGTTTCCTTTGCTTTTAATTATTAAGTGATGCTCAGTAATACAACAACTGCACAAATTTAACGGAAACGAGATTTTATCAAATTATCAGCGTTTTGCAATAATTATCGGGGTTGTTTTGATATGGTTTTGAAATATATCTTTACAAAACATGTCTGATCAGTTAAAGGTATCTGCAGCGTGCAGGAGAAATACAAAAATAATGATGCTGAACTTGCAGAGCGGATGAAGGGAAGACCGCTGTGGCAGCGGATTATTTTACCGGTTGTGGGGACAATTTTTTTTATAATTGGTATAATTGTTTGGCTGATACCAGTCTTGCCGGGATTCCCATTTCTTATTATCGGCCTGCCGATGATTTTTTGTTTTAACCGGCGATATGAATTGGGAATGAGAAAGTTACTGCGAAAAATTAGCCGTTCCCTAATAAAAAAAATGCAAAAAAAGTCGTGAGAAGAGGAGTTTATGGTTGTTAAAACACTAACCGGAAGCGATAGCAGCAACTATACACTTTTTGGTTTGAAGCATCTCATGTCTTACCGCGCCCGGCAGGACTCGAACCTGCAACCTTCGGATTCGAAGTCCGTCACTCTATCCAGTTGAGCTACGGGCGCACGTTTCCATCGGAAAACAATATATCAGTTTCTTATGCCGATTGTCAATTTATAATAGAGGCATTCAGGCAGATTCCCAAGTGATGAGGGAAATAAAAAAGCCGGCAACCCATCGTCTTTTAATGAGATGCCGGCCCAGAGGCGGTTCCCGAAATTAGCGGACAGCTTCTTTCGGGATTTGTGTCTGTTTGTCCTGTTGCACAAAGTTAAAATTCTTTTTAGATGCTTGTTCCCTGATTGCCTGTATAACAGCAGAGCCGAGGGTGTTCGGGTCGCTTGTTTGTTTTTTCAATTGTTCTGCAACGTATTTTTCCCGCTGCTGATTAAGCTGCTGAATCTGATTGTTTATCTTATCTCGCTCTTTGGATTCTTCATCGACAAAATTCTTACGCTGCGATTGAGTCATCTTTTGCATATTTATTGGTAAATTTTCGGTTTTGACGTCACTGATATTTACGTTTTTGTTTTTTACGGCATCTACGAGGTCCCAGCCGTCATTTCGATAGTTTGATGATGCCTTTGCGACAATCCTTTGAACGGCACCAGTTTTTGAAGCATAATAAGCAAGGTGGTCCTGTGCGTTTTGTCTTTCCTGAAGTTTTTCCCCTTCAACGCCGTAAGGAATATATGTTTCGTTCAGTTTCAGATTCAGGGCGGCTATTTCCTTGTCCTGCGGGGCCTCGATGTAAACGATTTTGCTGTTCTGGTCGATGTTGAGGTATCTTCCATCTGCAAGAGATGCACCATCTTTCCATTTTCCGTTAATACCTTCACTCTCGCTGCCGCAGTGAATCGTGTTGACGATAATCCCTTTCTCGATTGCAGATTTGCAGCTGGCCTGATAGGCGATGTTTCCTTGAGTAAAAGGCTCATTGCCGGCGATAAAGATTACCTTCAAATCGTTGCTGTTTCGGCTCCAATTCAGTTTTTCAATCGCATCCTTAATCACCCAGCCGCAATATTCACTGCCGCCGTTTGTCTTTAGAGCGAATAATTCCTCGGAAACCTTGTCTAAATCTGTTGTAAAAGGCAGGACCAGTCTTATATGACCTTTTTCTGACGGCAGCCGGTCGTTGCCGTATTCGAATAATGCGACCTGAACTTCCGGAGTTATTCCGTTTCGTTTTGCAAAGATGAACTCGTTTACAATTGACCATAGCTGCGTCCTTGCCTGATTGATAAGCCCATCCATGCTGTTGCTCGTATCAAGGAGGATTGCAAGCTGTACAAGGGGCTTTGGTTTAAGCAGCAGATTATTTGGCTCCGGCAAACCAGCAGTCTTTGCCTCTTTTTCAGCGGCAAAAACAAAACCAGCGAAAACTACACAAATCAAAACGATGCTGAACAATACTCTTTTTACATTTTTCATTTTCTGTCTCCTTTACATTTAATTACCATATATTTTATTCCGAAATCAGTTATTCGGCATTTTTATAAGAATATTCTTGCCTTCGAACTGCATAAGGACATCGCCTTTGAGGGCTATGCTGCCCTGGCGATTTTCCTTCGCGAGCTTATCGGCGAGCTCAAAATATTCCTTTGAACCGAATTCGATAGTTTTGTCAGGTTTGATGTCCTTATCCTTGTCAACTATCCTGCTGTCAATCCATCGGTTTGATTTGTTATAATATGCACGGTCATTAACTTGCTGAACATTCGTAATCCTCACCCTTTGCATATTCTCATCGAGGTATTCGTTCGAATATCCTCCGCCGTAACCGCCTGTGGCTGTTGAAGCTGATTTCATAGCTTCCATATTGAAGCTCTGATTGACAGCCCCCATGCCTGAACGTGCGCTGACCGCGCGGCTTTGCAGACGGTCACCAACCATTTCTCTAACCACAGTATGATCATGCAGTTCCGTTCCTTCCTGGGCCAAAAAGGCCGTATATTCAGTGAGGATTCCGAATTCTGTGGAAAGTTTTATAATCTCGTCAACGAGTTCTTTTATCTTCGGATTGCTTGTCGTAACACCAGGCTCGGCTCCCATCTGGCGGACGAGGTCGATAAGCTCGGCAATTTTTCTGCTTGCCCAGAGCCTCGAAACGAAACCGTTTCTCACATCGGCTTTGTCAAACTCGAAAGTGAACTTAAAAGACCTTTCCTTACCTAAGTAATTACCGCTGATTGTAAATTGAATCGGCTCTTTACTGACGAACTGCCCAACGAGGACAAGCTGGTCGCCCTCGAATAAATCCGGCAGCTTCGAAGGCAGGATATCGCGGACCCTTCCGATGGCACGGTCGCCATCCTTGTCGAGGACCTCCAGTTTGGTATCTGCCAAAATCGGTCCCGAAAGGCCCCTGAAGACTTTTCCAATCTTGACCTCGACATCCTCCTTTGGCAAAACGAATTCCGATTTCGCACGAGATTCCTGTGCAATTTTTTCGAGCAGGGGGGCATTAACATCGAAGCCGACACCAAAGGTAAAAACTCTGCGGTTGTAGGGGTTCGATTTTACGACAATCTCTCGAATCGCAACTTCGGAAGTATTTCCGACTGTCGGCAGGCCGTCCGTCAGAAAGAGGACTATCGGCAGCATCCCTTCTGTCGGTGGCTGTTTGAGCGCAGCCATAAGTGCATCATAAATATTTGT
>JBFZBH010000199.1:0-4097 GCA_041308525.1 Phycisphaerae bacterium
AGTTTCATATCCAGCCGGGTAATTTCCAATCCGAATGTATTGCGAGTCGCAAGGACATGCATAAGGGCGGTTTCCATCCCCATCGAATCGTGTCCGAAAATCATTACGCGGCGGCCGCGCAGAGCAGCTGCAGCAACAGCCGCATAGCACCAGTCGATTAAGGCGGCAGCGGTTGAGTCTGTCATTACAGGATTTAATCCGGTGTCAGACCACGTCCCGACATTGAGAGCGACCATCCGACCATACTGGCTTATTGCCCCATTTGCAGCATGAGCATAAACAACCCCAGGCTTGGGGCCGCTATTGCCGCAGGTTATGTTGAGCGGCGTCTCTTTGGGAAACTGCTGAAGCAGTGAAATAGTTGTCAACTGCGGAAAGGCCCAGGTATCTGGTGCGCAGACAAGAATATTCACACCGGCATTTCGAAACTGCTGGGCAACGATATCGGCCTGTGATTCACTGTCCACCAGTATTGATGAATAAACAACAGGAACAGGATTTTTGTCCGGCAACGTGACTTTGCCGCTTATTGTGTCAGCAACCATAGAAACGACATTCGCAGCACGTTTTCGGCTGTCCTTGTCGATTCGAGGGTCGCAGGGAGAAAAAACACCAATTACAGGAACCTGAGGTGAGGCTTTTCTAATTACAGGAAGGCAAACCGCTTTTTCTTTTCCAGCCATAGCATATTTCCTTATCATAATTTATTCATATAGATTACGAATAAGATTACTCTGTTTTTTCCACTCGTCAATATCCTGCGGTGCGTATTCCTTTAGTTTGAAGGAGTTCCGGACTATGCTGCGGATTTGCTTTATCGAACGAATCCTGCCTGTCGCAAGCGCCTGAAGGAGAATATTTCCAGCGGCTGTGGCTTCCACAGGTCCGGCGTAAACTATCTTGCCTGTTGCGTTTGCGGTGAATTGACATAGCAATTCATTTTTAATTCCGCCGCCGACTATATGAAGACAATCTACACGTTTATTTATAATTTCTTCGAGCCGTTCGAGGGCGAAGGAATAATTTAGAGCCAGACTTTCGAGGATTGAGCGTATCATTAGTCCCTTGTCCTCTATCGGCAGATTGCCTTTGCTGACAAGATAATCATTTATCTTTGTCGGCATATTGCCCGGTGTTAGAAATAAACTGCAGGTCGGGTCAATATATGCTGCGAAAGGTACTGCTTTTTCTGCAAGGATTGTTAATTGTGAATAGGAAAATTCCTGACCATCCTGCTGCCACTGGCTGCGGCACTGTTGGATAAGCCACAATCCCATAATATTTTTCAACAACCGAATTGTCCCGCCGACACCGCCTTCATTTGTGAACTGAAACTGGTATGTCTTATCATTTATAACAGGAGCGGAAAGCTGTGCCCCTAAAAGACTCCAGGTTCCGCTCGACAAAAACGCCCAAGAATATTCATCGCCAGCAGGTATCGCCGCAACCGCTGAAGCGGTATCGTGCGAGGCAACAGCAATAACCGGAATCGGCTGGCAGCCGAGCTGATTAGATACCTCTTTGGTTAATTTCCCAACGACAGTGCCTGGC
This sequence comes from Phycisphaerae bacterium, assembly GCA_041308525.1. Taxonomy (GTDB): domain Bacteria; phylum Planctomycetota; class Phycisphaerae; order Sedimentisphaerales; family Anaerobacaceae; genus Fen-1359. The sequence goes on from JBFZBH010000199.1 coordinate 1,552, forward strand.
GCAATTACAGGCGGTAAAATTTCTGATGATAAACCAAGCGATTCGAGAATTTTTTCTGCCCACAGGCCGGTTTTCATATCCATCATCTGCGAGGTGCTCGCGAGTGTATATTCGGCGTAAGGTCTGCCGCATAAATAAAAGGCGAAAAGGTCGGCTATAAACAACAAAGTTTTCGCACATTTCAGAACTGGGCTGTTCGTCAGTTTCATCGAATACAACTGATAGAGGCTGTTAATCTGCATAAACTGAATACCGGTTTGTTCGTATATGGAACGTCTGCCGATAATTTCGCAGGCCTTTTCCATTACGCCGTTTGTGCGATTGTCACGATAATGATGGGGATTTTCAATGAGAGAGCCTTTGTCATCGAGCAGTCCGAAATCGACACCCCAGCTATCGATGCCGATGCCGCAGATTTCCCCGTTTGTCTGATCGACTGCTTTTTTGATGCCGGTTTTTATTTGGGAAAGTATCCCGAAAAAATCCCAACGAAGAGAATTATTTTCAGAAAGCGGGCGATTTTCAAATCTATGAATTTCTTCGATAGACAGCTTCTCACCACTAATGCATCCAAGCATCACCCTGCCGCTCTCGGCTCCGAGGTCAACCGCTATATAATTTTGACTTGTATCCATCCTGATTGTTAAAATCAGTCAACCTAAAAATTTTTCAAGGCGCCGTAGATTTTTTCGGCTCGAAAAGGCTGACTTTTGGTCCATTCAGTAATTTTTCATTTATATAAGCCTCGATGCGGAACTGCCCTATTCTTTCGGCGCTTGAAGCATTATGGGCAGCCTGTTCGAGTGTAGTCCTGCCTGTCGATATTGCGCCGTAACCGGCAACAATGCAGCAGCCCTTATACCACCGCAGCATATTGAGTATCGGATTACTCGATGTCATATCAGCAAGCTGATAGATATCAACCAGACCGAGCTGAGGATTGAGATATTTTGCTTCTGCATCGATTGGTATAATTACTGGGTGATTCTTTTCTGTGTAAGGAATATTTATTTTTTTACCAAGCAACACCTCGAGGCCGAACTGTTCAGCAAGAATCGCCATTGCTTCTGCAGTGATAACCGGATTGGTTGTTATCATACAGGATGTCTGCTGGGTGTGCTGATAAATGAGCTTATGAATTTTCAAATCAACATTGTCACTCTCTTCGAAATTTATATTCATCCTAAAAAGCGGAAAATCAAGACCTTCCGGAACAGCTGATGTCGGGCAATAAATCATCCGGCCGGAAGAGATTTTCTGGCTCATCGAGCCGGCGCCATAGGCGCTGATTTGACTATCGTAATTAAAATTGAGCCTCTGCTTGAAATCGAAGATTATCGTAGGGTCATCGACCTCTTTTCCCGAGAAAGAATTGAAATCTGCTAAATGCGGCTTTACAGGGAAAAATTTGTTAGGTCCCCTCGATGTTATCTGTTTTTGTATCTGAACAATATCAATACCTCTCCTGCGGAGGTTGAATGCGAGTTTCGAGCTGGATTCGAGAACTGAGGACCGGTATAAAAGGTCTTCAGGACAGCTACCGCGGACAAAAGGTCCGTGACCTTTGACAATAGTGACAAAATCCTTTGCCAGAAACTGAGGGATTCTTTCCTCCATTTCAGGCGAGCCGACAGGCTGAAAGAAATCATCGACGCTGACCTGCCCTATAGTGAATGCGCCAAACAAATCAACCGGATGGAACGAAAATTTAGCCCTTCCCTTTTCATCATTTCCAAGATACTGCAGAAAAAGCTGTTTATCCTTTGTGTCGAAAGAAATAAAAGTCGTGTGAAGATAATGAGCGTGCATTGCAGCGTTAACACGGGGGAGGGAAAGAATTTTTCTGTGGATTGTGGACTCGGTCGAACCCCGAGCATCTCCCCAGCTTACTGATGAAAAATGAATCGGCACGATATCTTCCGGAACAAGAGAACCGCACTGAGAGCCTGTGGCGGTAATGTAGAATATATCATTGTTATCGGGGTCGCGCACCGAGAGATTGCCGCTATGAGTGTTGTTGCCATTGACAATCGCGACCGCCCTGCCGATTATTTTCAACTTGTTATAAATTTCTGTAATTTTTTCCTGCTCTGGCATATAGTCAACCTGATTTATTTGATTCAATCCCGAATAAACGCTTTTAATCCAAGTTTAATCAAAGTTTCATCAGTTGGTATTCCATTATCGTCCCAGCCGAGGGAGTTGTAGAAGGTCTTGTGCATAGTGCCGAAGGCTAATCTGTCGCATTTTGCAGGACCATCTTTGGCTTCTATGGTTTCAGAGAAAAATCGTTCGGGAAGCCAGTCATCTTTATCAGTTACACCGCATAAGATATTAAACAGCCTCTCGAGGGTCAATGTCCTTTGAGCAATCGTTTCGAGCGTTCCGGAATTATGCTCAAGACCTGTTACGGCATTGACAAGACTTGCAAATTCATCAAGGCTAAGGGAGAAACCGTTATAGGCACAAACTCCGATAATATCATAGGTCGTATTTGTTAAAGCAGCGTTTTTTGCGATAAGGGCGGTGCCTTCGATGCGGTTGCC
>JBFZBH010000200.1:0-4095 GCA_041308525.1 Phycisphaerae bacterium
AGCTACATCCCCGAAATAAATTTAATGAACCGGTGCTGCCTGTTGAACCGCCGATATATAATCTGTTGCTTGTTACATTTATTGTTCCACTGGTCAGGTTTAATGTTCCTGTATAGCCGTTGTAGCCGACATAAATAGAGTCTCCAACTGTCAAAGTTCCCCCGAGAACATTAAGGTCTCCGTTATTGTCGCTGCCTCCAATATATACTCTCGATGCCAATGCGTTGACACCAATGTTGATATTGGGGCTGTCGGTGCCTGTCATACTTATCCAAACCCTGTCGGATGCAGTTGGGCGAATTCCATAAGTCCAGTTCACCTGAGTGTACCAATCTTGGTCCAACCAGAAATTAAGCCAATGCTGGGTCAAGCCGAATGAGTTGCTGCCGCTCAAGCAAACAGCCAGGAAAATGATTGTTAGATAAAACCGCTTTGACTTCATATTCAACCTCCTTCAAAAAAAGTGCTTTAATTAAATTTGAAAATGGATATTTTAAAAATTATTCCTCTACTTGCTATTCCTTCGATTAATCCTTGAAATCCTTCCTTCAATCTTCTGACCTTGTTATTATTCAATAGTATATCAAAAAGACCTCTACAAATTCGCTATTTTTGTTATTTTAACATATTTTTAACAAAAAACCAGAAAAAAATTTAATTTTTTACATTTCTTTTTGTTTCATAGGCCTGTTTTTTTGTTCAAAGCCTCGATTTTTCGAGTTTGTAAATTTTACGATGAGTTTGCAATCTGAAAACGGCTTTTTGTTTTTCTAATAATTTTTCAAAGAATATTTTGACTTTACCTGAAGGCTCAATTAGGATTTGCTGTCAAAGGGTGCGGGGTTTTGAAAACCGCGCAGGCATTTGAAGTGTGGTCGGGCCGCCACACAATAATTTGATTATTGTGATATCTGCGGGCGGTTTATGTTTGACAGAATCTTTCAAACCTGCAGCAGGATTGGTTCGCCAAACCGGCTTACATCTCCTTGTTATGGAAAAAAACAATTCTTTCGGTGCAGAATTTCTTACTGTGTTTCTGAGAGGCCATTTTTAGGATAATATTTTTATTTTTTAAGGATGAATTTTATGAAGACAATTCAAACTCCACAGCAGAGCGAGGAAATCAGGATAGTGATCGAAAAGATTGTGCACGAACTTGAAAATGAGCACATATTTTCAGGAAAACTCTCCATCGAAAGGGCCGTTCCCTCGCCAGTCGCGCCGAAAAATACACCGGCAGGTTTCCCTCACCTTTTGGTTGCTCTCGAAGAGCAGAAAAAAATCCTCGGGCTTATTCCATCGAGTAAAAAATCGGTAATCTTCATCGCCAAAGAAGGATTTTATGATCTCGAAGACAAGGGAAGAAAAGATATCTTTGTTTTTCTCAAGTCCAAACCGGCTGAAAAGATTGTGAAAAAGCACCTCGACGAATACGGCAAAAAAAATCAGGTCACAGAAGTTGTTTATAAGGGATAACAGTTGCTTGTCCGGGGAAGTTTTAGTTTTGCTAAAGGAGGTGAACGAAGACTGGAGCCAATGAGATTCGAACTCACGACCTCTTGCATGCCATGCAAGCGCTCTCCCAACTGAGCTATGGCCCCGGTTTGTTTATATTTTATCTTCTTGCCTCAATTCTGGCAAATAAAAATTCTATGCAGCATTCCTTCTTTCGGTGTTTCTCTCATCTTTTTAAGATTCAAGTCAAATGATTATCACTGGTTATCGGCCCTTTTTATCGCATCAAATCCCATAATCTGCTCTTTCAGGCGTATGTTCGGCAAAATATGCCGCTTTAATGTATTTTTTCGCCTCGTAAACCGAAATTTTACTTGCATAAACCTTGCTGTTAAGGTATAATATTTTTAGTAAAATAACAGTTATTGGGGTCTATCATTATTAGTTAAGAAGTGCAGGCATTTCGCTTGCGGGAGACCAAAATATTATGGCTGGCATGTTTTATTCATTAAAAGAAGCGGCTGATAAGCTCAACAAATCAGAAGACAGCATAAAAGAACTTGTTAAGACCGGAAAACTCCGCGAATTCCGCGATGGGGCCAACCTTATGTTCAAAGTCGATGAGGTTAATGCGCTCGCCTCCGGTAAGGCCTTTGAGGATTCCGGGCTAATTACTCTCGGTGATGAAACAGGCATTAATCCTCCGGCCGGCAAAACCAAGGCACCAAAATCCGAAATACCCGCGGAAGGAGAAGAAAACATTTTTCTTGCAGACGATGCCGGTTCGAAAGAAGACCTTCTTAATGCCGACACAGCATTGCTAAGCGGAGATATCAAGCTTGGCGATATTACATCAGAGACTAAAAAGCCCGACGACCTTCTCGAAGAAACAAAGGCTGGAGCAGGAACCGCAGCCGGTTCTGCTGTCGGAGGAACTAAAGAGGATTTAGGTCTTGAATCTTTCGGAAGCGGCGGTTTGCTCGACCTTTCTCTGCAGGCAGACGATACCTCTTTGGGCGGGATTCTCGATGAGATTTATACTGCTGAAGGCGGACAGACACCTGCTGCAGGCGCACCTGCGATTAAAGAGGATATGCTCGAAGAGCTTCCTTCTCAGCCCATTCCTGCTATGGCAGTTATGCCGATTCATGCGGAAGTTCCGCCCGATGCGGTAAGCAACGCCCTGGGGATTATGCTGTTTATTCCGCTGATTGTGGTTATTTACACTGCGATAACGCTTCTTAGCGGCACCCCTGCGTTTTTAGGTCAGATGCTGCCGGAAAGAGGCCCAATGGACATATATATAATATGGTATGTTCTTATTGGCCTTGCTGTTGCAGCTGCGCTGGTGTTCGGTATTACTGCTTTCCTTGGCCGTCCGGCTGCTCCGAAAGAAGCGAAACCGAAAGTTGAGAAAGCCCCGAAGGTCAAGAAAGTTAAAGAAAAGAAACAAAAAGAGGCCGCACCTAAAAAACAATAGCAGGCAAGCAGGCTTTTAATTTAGCAGTTCTTTTTCTGTGCACGCGACGGGAAAGTTATTGACTTTTTCCTGCAAATCAGGATAATGCATCCCTAATCGTTTTGTACTTTAAATTTATTTTCACAATTTTTTTGGCGGCAAATTATGAATTACAGAAGAATCATTCCCTGTCTGGATGTCAAGGATGGAAGACTGGTAAAAGGTATTAATTTTGTACGGTTAAAAGATGTCGGCGATCCTGCAGAGAACGCCGCTGCCTACAGCGAAGCCGGCGCTGATGAGCTTGTCTTTCTCGATATCACAGCAACAATCGAAGGAAGAAAAACCATGCTCGGCGCTGTTAGGAAAACTGTTGAGGCGATGCCGCCATCCGTGCCGCTGACTGTCGGCGGGGGTATTGGAAGCTGCAAGTCAATCGAAGAATTGCTCAATCTGGGAGTAGCGAAAGTTTCGATAAATACGGCCGCTGTGAAAAATCCCAAACTTGTTAAAGAGGCATCCGACCGCTTCGGTTCAGGAAAAATAACCATAGCAATCGATACCCGTAAAAATCCGGATTTGCCCTCCGGCTTCGAGGTTATGGTAGCAGGAGGCAATAAAGGCACAGGTCTCGATGCCGTCGAATGGGCGAAAAAAGTGGAAGGCCTCGGCGCTGGCGCTATCCTGCCGACAAGTATGGATGCAGACGGAACACAGGCCGGCTATGATATTCCGATGACGAAAGCTATTGCTGATGCTGTCTCTCTGCCTGTAATCGCCTCCGGCGGGGCAGGGGAGCTTGAGCATTTATATCAGGCTATTGTCGATGGTCACGCAGATGCGGTTCTCGTTGCTTCGATTGCACACTTCGGTAAATTTACTATAAAGCAGATGAAACAGTATCTGGCCGACCGAAACATACCAGTGAATCTGTAATATGCGCTCTTTTATCTGGCAGTTTGAAGGTTTCTGGATACTTGATACTGCATACTGGATACTTTCTTCAAAAGCCCCCCTTTAAATTTGACGATATTTAAATCGCCTTAAAGTGATTGTTGATTTTATGAAGGTATCGAATGTTTTTGAAGACAAGAAAAAATCGTTTATATACAAAGCCGCCTATAATCAGCATTGATTTGTTTATCAGCTCAAAAAGCTCTCCTGCTTGCGACAATAAAAAA
>JBFZBH010000201.1:0-4090 GCA_041308525.1 Phycisphaerae bacterium
TCTGCCGCAGTGCTCGCACATAAATTTAGGTTCACGCACAAGAGACTTGTATTCTTCCGTGTTCTGTGCCTGGTAGCCTAAGTTTGCCAGATAGCAAAGATGTACTTCGTGCCAGTCGTGAGGCATCTTCGGTTTTTTCATATCAGCCCCTTTCAAATTCGGTCCCGAAAACTTTCAAATTCATATTAAGCTTATTGAATTATACAGCGGGTGAATCAAAATGAAAGCGGAAAAAGAGAGATTTTATAAGCCGGAAGAGTTTTTCAGTTAAGCTTCCTGTTTTCGGAGAATGAGCCAGACGTCAGCGGTGAGCATGAGAAGATAGAAAAGGCCGAGCCAGGCTGGGAACCAGCGAGTGGTGATATTAGCCAGGAAGATAAAAATAATAGCTCCGATTAAAATAATGACGACCCTTATGGCGCTGGATGCGAGAATATAAGTTGTCAGGGAAGCAGCTTTCGATTTTATGGAATATATAATCGGGAGAAGGCTTAGGCCGCCGGCGATAATGCTTAATACAGTTGCCCAAAGACAACCCTGAAAGGCTGTCCTGCTCTTAAAATAGCTTCCGACAAGACAAATAACGGGGAAAGCAGCAATTATTGCCCAAAGCCACCATTTTATTTTCGATTTTTCTTTTGGTGCTTGAGGCTTTTTCGGAACGACAACCTGCCTGACGGGCGGCCGCACCATTCTTACCGTCCTATAATTCTGCTTTATATTGGGCTGGTTTTGCATTATTTATCCCTGACTAAGGATTGTTTACTATCCGCTAGTAATTTTATATTATTATACACAAAAATCGAAAAGAAATCAAGAAAATTTTTTTACTTTTATGCTTATCAAAAGGAGCTTATTTATGAAATTAACTGCAATTAAGACCATAACAATAGTTTTGTTAAGCTTAAGTGCCTGCCTTGAGGGTAAAACTGAGGATAAATTTGCATCGCAAATAATCCCGGAAAGGGGTTTTACGAGCACGACGGCTGCTGACGGTTGGGAGAGGGCGCTGATTACGGGCAATGGAAAGATGGGGGCGATGGTGTACGGGCGTCCATTGCAGGAAATTATTGTTCTGAATAGAGCGGGGCTTTTTATGCCGCTGCATGAACCGCTGCCGCCTGTTGATACCGCAAGTCATCTTTCAGAGATTCAGAAAATGATTAGCGATGCCAATTATCAAAAGGCAGCAGATTATGTAGTTGAGTTGTCTAAAAAGGAGGGATGGGGAGCGAAAAGATGGACGGACCCGTTTATACCGGCATTCGATTTGCTTGTTAATATGGATTCGAAGGGGCAGGTGCAGGATTATCTTCGCAGTGTTGACTTTCAGACAGGGCAGGCATCAGTAAAGTGGGAGGACGAAAACGGGAAATTTTTGCGAAGGCTTTTTGTCTCCAGAGCGGACAATGTTGTTGTTCTTTCCATAACGGCAGCAGACAAAGGGAAAATAAATTGCAGTCTTCAGCTTGCGCAGCGGCCGGCGAGCGGACAGGGGGGATGGTGGTCGGAGGATATGTTTAAAAACGGCATTAAGGATGTGCTGATTACGGCTGAAGATGACTGGATGACATATCGGAGCAGCTTCAAGAAGGGCTGGCCGGGCAGTCTGCAGGGATATGAAGGAGCAGCCCGAGTAATTGCGAAAAAAGGAAAAACAAAAGCGGAAAAAAATTCCATTATTGTAAATGATGCGGATGAGGTGCTTGTTTTCATAAGAATAGAATTGACGAAGGATTTTGCCAAGTCAGGAATTCCTCAGATTCAAAAAGAAATCAGAAAAATATCTGCGAATTATGACAAGCTTCTGCAGAGACATTCCAAAGTGCATGGTGAGATGTTCAATCGTGTCAGGCTCGATATTGGCGGGGGCCAAGACCATAAGCTAACGAGCGAACAGCTTTTTGCAAAATCGAAGGTTGGCGATTTGTCAAAGGCGCTTCTTGAAAAGGAATTCGATGAGTGCAGGTATGCGATACTCTGCTGCAGCGGGGACTATCCGCCTACACTGCAGGGTATATGGGGCGGGACGTGGGGGCCGCCGTGGTCGAGCGATTATACCCAAAATGGAAACCTTCAGTGCGCACTTGCGAGCATACTTTCTGCAAATATGCCCGAGTGTATGCAGGCGTTCTTCAAGTATATGGATTCACAGATGGACGATTATCGAGTGAATGCCAAACGTATGTATGGGTGCAGGGGCATTAATGTTGCCTCCCGGACAAGCAGTCACGGTCTGAACAATCATTTTGACCGGACCTGGCCGATGACTTTCTGGACAGCCGGGGCTGGATGGAATGCTTCTTTCTACTATGACTATTATCTTTACACAGGCGATAAAAAATTTCTTTTCAAAAAGGCATTGCCATTTATGAAAGAGGCTGCGGCATTTTATGAGGATTTTCTTATAGAGGGAAGTGATGGAAAATATGTGTTCAATCCTTCGTATTCACCGGAAAATAATCCGGGCAACAACGAGTCGCAGGCCTGTATAAATGCAACTATGGATATAGCAGTTGCAAAGGAGCTTCTGACGAATCTTGTTACAGTGTGCGAGGAATTGAAAATTGAAAAGGAATCGGTGAAACGCTGGAAACAGATGCTCTCCAAAATGCCGGAATATGTGATAAACGAAGATGGTGCTGTGAAAGAATGGAACACGCCGCTTCTTGAGGATAATTATTCGCATCGGCACTGTTCGCACCTTTATCCGCTTTTTAACGGACTGCCGGAGGAAATCGCAAAGAATGAGGAACTTCAGAAGGCATTCAAAAAAGCAATTGCGCTGAGGATGGATGTTCGGAGAAAAGAGAACGGGGGCATAATGGCCTTCGGTCTTGTGCAGCTTGGTCTTTCTGCGGCGAGCCTTCGTGATGCTGATATGTCTTATGATGTTGTTGACTGGCTGGCCAACAGGTTTTGGTATCCGACGTCACTTGCTACGACTCATGACCCGCAAAGCTTGTTTAATGTTGACCTTTGCGGAGGTCTGCCGGCTGTTATAATCAGGATGCTTGTCACTTCCCAGCCGGGTTCAATCGAGCTTCTTGGTGCATTGCCGAAACAGTGGGCGACAGGAAGAATCGAAGGAGTTCCCTGCCGCGGGCAGATACTTGTCAAAAGCCTTGTATGGAACCCACAGGGCGTGACAGTTGTTCTCAAATCCGAAAGAAAACAGCAGGTGAATCTAAAGGTTGGCGGAAAGGTTTCTTCCTTTACTGTGAAAAAAGGCAGGGCAGTTATCAGGGAAACAAAACTGCAGGAGGGATTGTGTGTTCTATCGCTGCCTGCACGCTCAGAGGTCACTTTGGAAATTGTGCGTTAGAATGTTTCTCTTTAATCAATCAGGCTGATTTGGGGAAGAAGGCTGTTTACTAATCGGGCCTTAAATGTTAATATGTATTAATCTTGAACCGAATGCGAAAAAGTCTTGTGTTATGGACGAGTTTTAATGACGTAAGATATTTATTTTCAAAAGGGGCGAAGACGCCATTTCTTATCGCAGATGATTAAAGAAACCTCATAATTTCAAATATTTGTTCTTTTGGGTGATGATTCAAATTAAAACTTTTAAGGAGATTGGATAAAATGAAGAGAGCCTTTGTTTTTTTCGTTTTTGCTGTATTGTTTCTTAGCGCCTCAGGCTGGTGTGCGGATGTTACCTTCTTTGCATGTTCCGATACACATTATAAGGAAACGGAGGAACAGAACGCCAACCAGACGGCTGGCATCGCATTGATTAATAGTTTGCCGGGAACAGAGTATCCGGCATCTTTGGGCGGCGGAAAAATCGATACTCCGCGCGGAGTTGTTGTTCTGGGCGACTTGATTGATAACGGCGCAGTCGCAGCCGTAAATCAGCAGCAGTGGAAACTCTGGAAGGCAGACTTCGGAATAAACGGCGAGGGAAATGTAAAGTTCCCCGTTTATGAAGGCTTCGGCAACCACGACCTTCATTCGAGCCGTTTTGTCCAGAAAGACATTATTGAGCGAAACAAGCAGCGGAAGAATTTAACAGCGGTATCGAAGAACGGTCTGCACTATTCGTGGGACTGGGACGGTGTGCATTTTGTTCAATTGAATCTCTATC